>JAICQI010000791.1 GCA_025937955.1 Pyrinomonadaceae bacterium | reverse complement strand
GGGGCGGCCACGGAGGGCCGCCCCTACAATTACGCCCGGCAAATTGTTAGGACAAAGACGGTTTTCGCCCCGGCGGCGAGGAGGGTTTCGGCGCAAGTTGAGACGGTGGCGCCGGTGGTGAAGACGTCGTCGACGAGGAGGATGTTTTCGTTCGCGATCAGCCGCGGGTGCGAGACTTCAAAGGCCCCCGCGACGGTGTCGTGGCGGCCCTTCACGTCCAGCCCGGCCCGGTATTTCTCGGTTGAAGAGACGCGCACGAGGCTAACCTCATCTATCGGCAACCGGCGTCCTCTCGATAATGCCTGCGCGAGTAGAGAGGCCTGATTGAAACCTCTCGCTCGTAGCCGCTTGGCGTGAAGCGGTACCGGAATGATCCTGGTGCTACGGTTCAGCGGCTCACGCTTCGCAGCAGCTACTACAAGCGTCTCGAGATACTGCGAGATGTGCGGCTGTCTTTTAAGTTCGAGCACCGACGCGCGCAACGCACCTTCGTATGGACCAACTGCTCTTGCCGCCGTAAACGACTGTGTCTCGCAGTGCCGGCATCTCACCTCATCAAGCCGAGCCGGTGAAACCTCGTCCGACAACAATCCGCATTTCCAACAGATCGTCTCCGCGCCACTCAAGATCCGCGTCGCATCCCAACACTCCTCACACGCCACCCCAAACCTTCGTTCCTCAACACTACAACTGCAAACCGCGCAGCTCTGTGGATAAGACAATGTGAGCAAAGCATCGTAGAACCGTCGTGTCGCATGCGTGAGGAACATCTTTTATGCTTTTGTGCCTTTTCGTGGAGCTAAAACCAAACGGCCTCCCCGAAACATTTCGAGGAGGCCGTTCTCAATCCTACCGCCCGGGAGCAGGATTAATCGTCGTCTTCACCCAACAACCCGCGCTCCTGCAGGTCCTGACAACGAACGCAGTGTCGCGCCCACGGTACCGCATCGAGGCGCTTCTCCGGCAACGCTTCACCACAGTGAACACACTTACCGTAACCAGCTGTTTCGATCCGCTCGAGCGCTTCATCGATCAAGTTAAGCAACTGTCGATCGTTGTCAGACATCGAGACCAGCAGTTCCTTCGTGTAAGCATTCGCAGCCATGTCCGCCGGATCCTGCGTAGCTTCCGCATCGCGTTCGCGACTGTAAAGCTCCGCCGCCTGCACCTGACCGACGAGACCTTCGCGACGGTCCAACAACTTGTCTCGGAAAACTTTGGTTCGCCTCTTATCCATTATCTGTTTTAATCCTCCACACCCTACTTGATATAACCCGCCTGCCGTAATCACTTCTGATACGGCAAACCATGAATGATCGTGTACGCTCGATATAACTGCTCAAATAACAGCACTCTTGCCATCTCGTGCGTCAGCGTCAAGCGCGACAGCGACCAACGCTTGTCCGCGCGGGATTTGAAATCGTCCGCCAAACCATTGGGTCCCCCAATGACAAACGCGACCTCCTTGATCCCGTTTCCTTCCCAACTCCGCACCTGAGCGGCCAACTGTTGGGACGTCCACTCCGTGCCGTCCGGGTCTAGCAAGACCGTAAAAGAGCCGGGACGGAGAGCGTCTGAGATGCGTTTCGTCTCCTTATCGATGCCCGACTTGTCCGCACGCCCAAGCTCACGCAATTCAGTCACTTCACAACGAACAAAGTGACTAAGTCGCCCGGCGTAATCTTCAATCAGCCCGCGCAGCCTCGCATCCCGAGTCTTTCCAGTCCAGATGATCCGAAAGCGCATTACTCAAGCTCGTAGCGCGCAATCTTTTCGTAAAGATTCTTGCGGCTGATTCCGAGTATGCGCGCGCACTCAGTCTTGTTGCCTCCCGTCGCCGCCAGCAGCTCCGAGATGTACGCCGCTTCCATTTCCGCCAAACTGCGCGGCTTCTCGCGCTGTCGCTGTGTAGTAACGGCGGCGCTCAATCCGGCCGGAAGATCCTGTTCCTCGATCCAGCGTCCCGTGGCAACTATTACCGCTCGTTCGACAACGTTCGCGAGTTCGCGTGCATTGCCCGGATATTCGTATGCTTTGAGCATTGCCAGGGCCGGTTGCGAGACGTGCTCGACTTTCCGCGCGTGCTTTGCCGCATACTGCATCAGAAAATGCTGAATCAACTTGGAAAGATCCTGTTTGCGCTCACGCAAAGGCGGCACGCGAATGTTGATTACGTTCAAACGATAAAAAAGATCTTCTCTAAAATGCCCGATCTTCACCGCGGCATCGAGATCTACATTCGTCAATGCAATCAAACGAGCATCGAGCTTGATCGTCCGTCGACCACCCAACCGTTCAAACTCACGCCTCTCGATTACGCGCAGCAACTTCGCCTGCGCGTCAGTCGAAAGATGCGCGATCTCATCGAGCACGATCGTGCCCTTCTGCGCGGCTTCAAAACGTCCCGCTTTTGTCTCGACAGCACCCGTAAAAGCGCCGCGCTCGAACCCAAAAAGCTCCGCCTCGAGCAACTCACCGGGCAGTGTCGCGCAATCGATCTTCACAAGCGGCTGCGCCGAGCGACGAGATTTTGAGTGAATGAAAGCGGCGAGCAGGTCCTTTCCTACTCCCGATTCACCTGTAATCAGAACATTCGCATCGGTTGCACTCACGCGCTCCGCGAGACTGACAGCCTCGCGCATCTTGGGGGAGCGCGCGAATAGTTCGATCACGATTCTCTTCTCAAAGAACCAGCACTATCCGAGTTGAACTCTGCCGGCACCTCGATACGTTTCGATTCGCGCCAGAGACGTTCGAGGTCGTAGAACTTTCTCGCCTTCTGCTCAAACACGTGCACTACGAAGTCGCCGTAGTCCAAAAGAATCCATTCAGCTGTCTTGTAACCCTCAACACGCGCCGCCGCATGGCCCGACTTCTTCAGACTCTCGTAGATCTCGTCTGAAATTGCCTGCACCTGCCGTTCGTTGGCGCCACTCACGATCACGAAGTAGTCGGTGAAGCTGGCGATTTCGCGTAAGTCCAGAACGACCGGCTCTAACGCTTTCTTCTCGCTTGCAGCGTGAAGTGCAGCCAGCACGCGCTCAT
>JAICQI010000684.1 GCA_025937955.1 Pyrinomonadaceae bacterium | reverse complement strand
ATTATGCCGACGAACAGTTCGTGTCAATCTATATTCCCTTGAGGTGTTTTGGCACGACGACTTGCTTGACTCAGTCCGAAACGCTAGGCTAGTCTGCACAAACCTACTTGGGGCCGTAGCTCAGCTGGGAGAGCGCATGACTGGCAGTCATGAGGTCAGGGGTTCGATCCCCCTCGGCTCCACCAATCATTTCAACTTACCTTGATAATTGTCGTATCCCGTCTCACGGAGGTACAACTAAATGTCCGAACCAATCGATGAACCGCGTCAGCAGCGTTGGCATCCGTTCGTTCGCACCGCGTTTCGATTTGCCTTCGTGTACCTCCTGCTTTACAACCTGCCCTTTCCGTTGACTGCAATTCCCTACGTCGACATGGCGGCCGAGTTGTACAACTCGATTTGGACCTGGATCGTGCCGCGCCTCGCGCGGGCTGCTTTCAATACCGAGGTCGCTTCCGTATTCAACGGCAGTGGAGATCGAGCCTTCGATTACCTTTTGGTGGCCTGCCTGCTTCTCATAGCGTTGGCCATCACCATCGTTTGGACGTTTTTCGATCGCAAGCGACTTAGTTATCCAACGCTCTACCGTTGGTTGAACCTTTACATACGCTTCTCTTTGGGCACAACGATGATTGGTTACGGCGCGTTCAAGGTGATTAGCAGTCAGTTTGTAGCGCCAAGCCTGGAGCGATTGCTGCAACCTTATGGCGACTCCTCACCAATGGGATTGCTGTGGACCTTCATGGGTGCTTCCGAACCCTATACGATGTTTGTCGGTTTTGCTGAGATGATTGCCGGCATTTTGTTGTTCCCACGTAAGACCTCAACACTTGGTGCGCTGATGTCCGTCGGCGTTTTAAGCAATGTCGTCGCGCTTAACTTCAGTTACGACGTCCCCGTAAAACTTTACTCTATTCATCTACTGGCGATGGCCCTTTTTCTGCTATTACCAGATGCACGTCGTCTTGCAAACTTCTTCATTTTGAACCGGCCAGCTGAGTGCGTCAGAGAACAACCATTGTTTCACCGCACACTTTGGCATCGCGGCGCGCTGGTGTTGGCGAGTCTCTTCGTGATTACCGTCCTTGGTACGTCTTTGTTTCAATCCTACAATCAGCGTCAGTTCCTCCTGAGCCGGCGTTCGCCACTGTATGGGATCTGGGAGGTTGAGGAATTTAACCTGGGCCAATCAACACCAACGGCGGCTACTCAGCGTTGGCAGCGCATAATTTTTGACATACCCGGCCGGATAACCGTGCAAACACCGATGAATCCACAGCAACGTTTTAGTTCACAGTTCGACCAGGAAAAGCGGTCACTCACTTTGCGCAAGAGGGAAGACCCGAACTGGAATACGGTTCTAACTTACGAACAAGTGAGTCCTGAAATTATCACGCTTGCCGGCACGCTCAACGGATCACAGTTGACTGCGCGGTTGCGCCGCTCTGAAGAACGTAACTTTCTGCTGACTGATCGGGGTTTCCGTTGGATAAATGAATTTCCGTTTAATAGATAATTCAAATTCTCAAACAAACATTCGTCGGAACCCTGCGCGCTTCCTTTGCGTTTCGAAAGAGAACCCTTTCTTATCCTAAGCTGCGACCAATTCGCGAAGGAGAAGACAAATGACTTCACGATCGCTAGCTGCCATCGCAGCACTTTTGTTGTGCATATCTGTTTCCACACCTGCGCAAACGGCAACTTCCGACTGGCCTCAGTGGCGCGGACCGGAGCGAAGTGGCATCTCGCAGGAGAAGGGCCTGCTCAAACAGTGGCCGAAGGAAGGACCGAAATTGCTCTGGCAGGTGAACGACATCGGCGACGGCTATTCAACGCCGTCAGTCGTCGGGTCGCGGATCTACCTGATGAGCAACCGGGGCATGGAGAATGAGTTTGTTCAGGCTCTTTCAACTCAAGACGGAAAAGTCATTTGGACCACGCGCGTAGGAAACGTTGGTAACCCGAATCAGAATCCGCCTTACCCGAAGGCCCGCTCCACGCCGACCGTTGACGGGAACTTCGTCTACGCGCTGGGCTCAGATGGCGACTTCGTTTGTCTTGACGCGAAGAACGGCAAGATTCGCTGGCAGAAAAGCCTTCGTAAAGAGTTCGGCGGCCAACCTCACGAATGGGCCTATGCAGAGTCTCCATTGGTTGATGGCGATGTCGTTGTCGTCACTCCAGGCGGCGAGCAAGCCACGATCGTGGCGCTTAACAAAAAGACGGGCGCGGTGATCTGGAAATCGGCGGTTCCGGGTGGCGATCCCGCCGGTTATGCGTCGGCGATTGTCGTGCAGGCGGGCGGGCGCAAACAATACGTGCAGTTTTTGAGCAAAGGGATGGTCGGAGTTGATGCGAAGACTGGTGCGTTTCTCTGGCGCTATAAGGAAGTGGTCAAAGGCCCGGCGCAGGCTTTCACGCCGGTCGTGCGCGGTGAATATGTGTACGGTGGGGCGCTTGGTATCGGGGGTGGCCTCGTCCGCTTAAAGGCAGACGGTAACGAAGTCGTCGCAGAGCAGGTTTACTTCGAGCGCGGACTCCCGAACGGCTTTGGCGGAGCGGTGCTGGTTGGTGACTATCTTTACGGAACGCAAAGCAGGGGCGGCCTCGTCGCGGTTGAGTTCACAACCGGGAAAGTGAAATGGAAGGCCGAGAATTTCGGCATGAGCTCGGGAGCCTACGCCGAAGGACATTTATACATTCACGACGAGAGTGGAGATTTAGTGTTGGTGGAGGCGACTCCCGAAGGCTATCGAGAAAAAGGGCGCTTCACGCCGCCCAGTCCGCCCAAGAAAAAAGAAGTGGGACAGATGTCGGAGAAAGCGTTTGCGCATCCGGTTATTGCGAGCGGCAGACTATACATTCGCGATCTCGAATCGTTGTGGGTCTATGACATCAGGGCGAGCCGGTAGAGACTAAGTTTCCGAGGAGGCGCCATGAATACACTGTGGCAGGATCTGCGCTATGCGTTGCGACGGTTGAAGCTCAAACCTGGATTCACAATTGTGGTGGTGTTGATCCTGGCGCTCGGAATCGGCGCCAACACTGCGATTTTCTCAGTCGTGAATTCAGTTCTGCTGGCGCCGCTGCCATATCAGGATCCGGACCGCCTGGTCGTCGTTAAGGAAACGAATCCTGCTAAATCTGTCGAGCGAAACAGTGTATCGCCAGGTAATTTTCTGGACCTGCAGCAATCACAACTGTTCGACTCCGTCACCGCATTCTATGAAACTGCAACGACGCTTCAGGGAACACAGGACACCGAGCAGGTAGCGACGGCCCAGGTCTCCGTCGAATTCTTTAAAACTCTTGGAGTCAGGCCGGCGTTGGGCCAGCCACCCCCCGAGGGAATTAGTGGCGCCGCGTTTGAAGTGGGACGCTTTATGAGTGGCGACCGCATGGTCGTTATAAGTGATGGTCTCTGGAAACGCCGCTACGCCTCCGATCCCTCGATCGTGGGGAAGAAGATCACAATCAACGGCAGCGATTGGGAAGTTACCGGAGTGATGCCCGCAGGTTTTAGTGTGCCGAGCAAAGAAACTGATCTATGGCTGCCATGGGACATCGCGCGCACTTACAACGCGCAGAGATTTCCGAAAGGTCCACCGCGAGATTGGCGTTTTCTTCACACAGTGGGCCGGATCAAACCGGACACTTCCACTGAAGAAACAGAAAACCGGTTGTCGTTGTTCTT
>JAICQI010000194.1 GCA_025937955.1 Pyrinomonadaceae bacterium | reverse complement strand
CACACGAATTAATATATTCGAATTCCGCGATGAACGAGGTGCACGGGAACCCAACTGGTGTTCTCCATCTGGGATTCGGGCTCCTTCCATATACCCAATACCACCTCGATATAATTTGTCCAGGTATCCGCCTTAAGTCGCCTCTGGGACAAGAACTACTCGGGCCTAATGCACAGTTAAAGCACCTGTATGATGACTCAAGACTACAAGCAAGAGTTCATGCTTGATGGCGCTTGTTATTCAAACTGCGCTTACATGGGGCCCGTGCCCCAGCGCGCCATTTTGGCTGGCGTGAGGGCATTAGTAGAGAGGCCGCGCCTTACAAACTCAGAACGGAACATTCCTTTTCCCGCCTCAACGCAATCCGCGAGCAATTCGCACATATCGTTGGCGCTACTCGCCCAGCCTCGATTGCCTTGTTCCCCGCCGTTTCCTAAGGAATGGCAACAATTGCAAAGAACATCGGAAAACAGTCCAGGGGGTGTTGAGTGAATACCAGACCGCAGCATCACCAAGTCTCGATCATCGTTGCGTCACCTAATCCCACAGGGAGTCTGCACCTGGGCCATGCATTGAATTTGACGGTTCAGGACGTTTTCGCTCGATGGTACCGGTCTCACGGAGCCCGTGTGTATTGGGAGGGCACAACGGATCACGGGGGATCATCGACTGAGCTGGTTATGCATCAGTCCCTGAAAGAGCAATCGAAAATCCCTCGGGATGTTCCTGATAGTGCCAAGCAAGCTCTCCTAGAGTCTTTGACGAAGCAAAACGTTTGCACAATTGCCAGGCAATTTCAGGATCTCAAATTGACGCTCGACGCTACTTCCATGCGATCCATAGGAGATGAGGATGTTCAGAACGAATACGACGACTACGTTAGGACTCTTTACAACAAAGGCTACTTGTATGGGGCAAAGAAGATCGACGATTGGTGTTACGAGAGAGGCCAGAGCATTCCTAACTACGATTGCGTTTCTAAAAAGGCACCGGTCCAGACTTACACGCTCAAATACTCACTAGGCGACTTCACCGTTACAGTAGATCACGCCGAATTGGCGTATCTCATCGATGAAGTTGGGTTACTTGTTCCGGCCGGCAGTGAACTTGCCGATTTCGAAGGAACATATGCAACGAACCCGCTAGGCAAGAGCGTTCCCGTCTACGGTGCTCCTGTGAGTTCACCGCGCAGCCTTGTCCCCGCTTACGATGCTGCGAGCCTGCAGTTCTGCCTGAACCGTAAGCTGGAAATTCCATGCTCGATTGACCATCATGGGCATCTTCGAGCAGGGATGTTCAAAGATCAGGATTTTAGGGCAGCACGCAATGATCTGCTCGCTATCATTCGGGAACGTGGTTCGCTATTGGCTTCCCTGGAACAACTGGAGAATGTTCGCTCCTGCAGGGGGACTGGATATCGAGTCTACAGCCGGGTTGTTCCGGGGCTGTTTATTAGAAGCTCAATTTTGCTTCAAAACGCAATTGACACCATTTCTTCCGGAATGTTTTCCATTTATCCCAAACGCTATCAGGCATACATGCTGAATTGGATGAAGGATCTCGTCAATCGTGGAGATGAGGCTGACTGGAAACTGACGCGTGAGCACCTATGCGGAAATCGCGTTCCTTCCGACATCATCAGGCAAGCTTTTCAACTGCCTGCCGGGGACCCCATCCCGGACTATCGAATGGATTTGATGATTTCCTGCGCTTTGTGGACGTACGCTGCTAATGGGAAATACTGCATCAATAAGAGAGGACCAATTTCAACGCAGGTCGACACGTCAATCTTTGTTACGGGCCTCGATCTGCTGTTCTTCATGGTGGCATCCGCCATTGCGCTGAGTCCCGGAATAGGCGAGGCAGTTCCTTTCTCAGATGTGATTGTTCATCCGTTGATTACAGATGAATTTGGGCAGAAGATGAGCAAATCGATGAAGAATACTGTTGAAGTTGACGACATCATTCAAGAGTTCGGGACTCCGGCGCTGCGTTTGTATTTACTCAGCCGGTTGGATGAGACACAAGATTACCTAAGGGTCGATCCGGCTGAAATAGCTATTCTTTCGAAACAGCTGAAAGCCATGAAGTGCAATTGTTCGACAGAGCCCTCGAGTGTACGCCATGTCTCAGTGGAAGAGATAAATGAAGATCTCAATAGACTGGAGAAGAGCCTGTCAGAACGAGATCTCGGATCAGCCGCGAGGCTTTTGTCATCGTGGGTTTCGTCGTTTCCTCGGTGGCGTCCACTTCCCGATGATGTTCGCCGTCGGGTGCGAGAAATATCTGAAGTGTTCTTAACAGAGCCCTTCATGATCTGAGTTGTTTAGTTGATCTTTGCCGTGGCCTCAGTGACTTGATTCGGAAATCGGTACCGCCGACAGGCACTCATGTCTATAGGTTCTAGGCGAGGAGTTTAGCAGGACACGCGTGTGCTTAAAGCAATGCGGGAATCTGAATGGCAGACATGGGGTTTGTCGAGGAAAGGGAAACAGAAATGAACACTCCGAAACATCCACCGGTTAGCAACTCGTTTTCCGGGTTAGCGCAGTCACTTCCGGACCGAACGGCAGTTATGGATCAGGATGATAACGGCAAGATCGACTATCAAAGATTGCCCGTGCCCGAGACAATAGCGCGTTCTAACGAACGCGGTTCGGGAGATGATCTACTCAGTGCGCTTACCAACTTATGGGAGGAAGTCCTGCACGTATCAAACATTGGGATTGACGACGACTTTTTCGAGCTCGGAGGGCACTCACTGCCGGCCATCGTCCTGGTTAGCCTGATCGAACAAGAACTGAAAATGGAGATTTCCATCACCGACGCAGTCAAGAACCCGACTATCCGACAGATGGCGGCGTTTTTGGAGAGCACTTCCGGGAATGGAACGAAAACCGTTGCGAGTTCTTGAAGGCCCAGGAGTGGTCTGAGGTCAGTCTCTTATGAACTGCCCTGTGATCTAACAGTTTTCCTCAAGGAGGGACAATTAATGCCATGGTCAAAGCTCTGCAGGGCTTCTTTGACAAAATGGAGGAGTTATGAACGAGACGATGTTGTCGGATTTTGCACTATCACCAGAAGAAAAAGCAGTCTTCGAACGTGACGGAGTCGTCGGCCCATTTAAGCTGTGGGACGCCGACGATATGCGTGCTTGGTGGAGGGAGCTGCGGGCGGAAATTCTGAACCCGATGAACAAAAAGTTCGCCGCCTACGACAATCCTATTAACTACGATAGACACCTCGACATATCAGCTTTAAGCCGCCTCGTGACCGAGCCGGCAATCGTTCGTAAGCTTCAAGGGCTTTTGGGTCCCGATATATTTTGTTGGCGGACTGAATGGTTCCCGAAAAACCCGGGCGAGCCTGGGACGGGCTGGCATCAGGTAGAGACTTACCGAGTTGGTGAGATTGGCAGAGCGTCGCTTGAGCCCACGCGGACCGTCGAAGGAGTCCCAATGGAGCTCACCGTCTGGGTTGCTCTGACTGAAGCAACTAAAGAAAACGGTTGTCTTAGATTCATCCCCGGTAGTCACCGCACTTGGTACTACAACGAGCATGGACATATACAGCATGCCAGCAATAAAAAGGAGGCAGACCCCCTTAAGCACAGTTTCTTCGGCTACGATTATAGCGAGCTTAAGCTCTCACCTGATTGGGAGCCTGAGGAACAGCAGTTGGTGCACTTTGAGATGCAGCCTGGTGAATTTGTGATCTTTACAGCGCGCTGTGTCCACGGCTCGCTTCCAAATACCAGTCGCAAACAAAGGATGGGTTTCACAATACGTGTTGTCCCCACTCACGTACAAGTCTATACCGGCATGAGCGAATTCGACGAATTCGGTCACCATTTTAACTTGTCTCGATATGGCTGTGTACTGATTGCCGGCGAGGACGCTTACGGCCACAACCGGATAGCATCCCACAACGCTCATGGCGAGCCGTTCAAAACGTTGCCTCGCCATTACACCTAATGAGTTTGCAGGCGGTCAGTGTCGCATGAAAAGCACAAAAGAGTTTTGGTGCTTTTGTAGCCTTAACAGATCTGCTGCTTCGGAGAAAGGCCATGTACAAGATTGCACTCATCAATATGCCCTTTGCGGGTTTACGGCTGCCCTCATTGGGACTGACCCAGTTGAAATCAGTTGTCGATGCTGAATTCAAGGACCGCGTGTCAGTCAAGATTCACTACTTGAATCACGACTTTGCTCATTACCTTGGAATCGAACTGTATCACACGCTGTCTTTTTCCTCCGCGTCGTACATTTCAGGCGTAGGCGAATGGATTTTTCGGCAGGCTGCATTCCCTGAGCAGCCGGATAACACGGAAACTTATTTCCGGCGCTTCTTCCCGATGCGAACTCCGCAGATTGAAGCAGTGAAACAGGCTGTGCTGCAGAAGCGAAAGGTATTGAACACCTTCCTAAGTGGCTTGATCGATAAGTACGAGCTCGCTGAAGCAGACATCGTCGGGTTCACCTCGGGGTTGTCGCAGCACGTCGCTTCCTTTGCGCTCGCCAGGAAGCTCAAGGAGAAGAATCCTAAGATCATTACGGTAATCGGCGGCCCCAGCTGTGAGGCTCCGATGGGCCAGGAGACCGCCAAAAATTTCAAGCCGATAGATTTTGTCTTCTCCGGGCCGGGCCTAAAGAGTTTCCCCCAATTCGTCCGCCACTGTATGGATGGGGAGTTCGATAAGTGTCACTCCATTCGCGGCGTTCTCTCGAGAAGGAACTGTGGTCTTGGCACGTTGACGCCGCTCATGGTTATCGGTGAGGAGCTGGACATCGACGTGCCGATCGAGCTTGATTATGGTGACTTTCTCGAAACTTACCACAAGCACTTTGGGCAGGGAGACAAAACGACCCAGAGCCTCATTTTGGGGCGAAAGCCGGTTTTATTGTTTGAGACTTCGCGAGGCTGCTGGTGGGGTCAAAAGGCGCATTGCACATTCTGCGGATTGAACGGGCTGACCATGAATTACCGGGCGATGAGTCCCGAGAAGGCTCTGGCACAGTTCGACCAACTTTTTAACTATGCGGAGCACGTCGATCGGTTCGAGGCGGTGGATAACATAATGCCCAAGTCCTATATACAAGAAGTATTACCGCGGTTGAAGCCGCCGGCGAACGTAAGCTTCTTCTACGAGGCGAAGGCGGATTTGACCGAAGATGAAATGCAGATTCTTTCCCGTGCTCATGTCAGATGGCTGCAACCCGGCATCGAGGCGCTCAATACCTCCACGTTGAAATTGATGAAGAAGGGCACCTCGGCTTTCCAAAACCTGCGATTTTTGAAGAACTGTATTGCTTACGATGTGCATCCTGCCTGGAATCTCCTGATCGGTTTTCCGGGTGAGCACGAGGAAGTGTATAAGAAATACCTGAAGGATATTCCGCTGCTTACACATTTACCGCCTCCAGCGGACGTCTTCCAGGTACGCTTTGACCGCTACAGTCCTTACTTTATGAAAGCGAAGGAGTATGGACTGGATTTAGCTCCGATGGACTACTACGCGTTCATTTACCCCTTCAGCAGGGGGTCGCTAATGAATATGGCTTACTACTTCGTGGACAAAAACTTTGGCGCGGAGTACCTCAAATGGACCACGAAATGGATCAATGAGTTGCGGGGGGTAGTGGCGCAGTGGGCGGCGATTTGGGATCAGAATCCAAATACTCAGCCGCAGCTCTTCTTAAAGAAGAACGGTCATTCCACACTCGTGCATGACTCAAGGACGGGGAAGGCAATTGAATACGATATCGGGGAGATCGGTAGACAGGTCCTCGAATACCTCGATGACAAACCCAAGGAATTGTCGGATTTGGCGAAAAAGATGGGCCATATCAGCGGTTTCGATGCTGCGCGCGAGGTCGCCACGCTTCAATCCAAAGGTCTCATCTTCCAGGAGGGTGAACGATATCTCAACTTGGTTCATACCAAAGAACCACCGAAGATGACTCTAAATTTTTATCACTGAGTCGCTAACGCAGCCGCGTTTCAATCTGTTTCTACTCGGACTTTTCAGCGGCATCGCGCTGCTGTTATCGGCAGCGGGAATTTACGGTGTGACCGCTTACACCGTCGCGCAGCGCACTCACGAGCTTGGCATTCGTCTCGCGCTCGGCGCGCAGGTGAGCGACGTGTTGAAGATGGTCATGGACCAGGAATGTGAGTGATCGGAATCGATCGTGATCGGTTTGGCGTATCATTAACGAAAACCAGGCGCACAAACTGCGGTCCAGAACGGTCCGAGCTTGATAAATGGTCTGGTCCACACCGGGTTCTTCATGAACAAATGCTCCGGCTCGGTAGTCGACAAATCGCCAAAGGACAACGACCATCTATCCAACACGCTTCCGAGAACTTGTTGATCAAGCGCTCGGGGATAAGCCGCTACAAAATCATCGACAGAGAAAATGAATCGGTACCGAGCGTTCACCATCTATGATGATTCGCTCTCGATCGAAGGTCTCGACCTTCGCGGGACTAGGTTGTCAAGAGAATCTGCGTGTAAGGCGGAGGTACATGCGCAACCAAATCAAGTAATGAGAACATTAGGACGAGCGTACGGTATTCAACTTGCTTGCTGATCACGGACCAGGTCGCTACCGCTCCCTGTACTTACCTTATCCAAGTGCGATTCCTACTTTTGAGGCAAAGCTATCTGGCATAACACTGACATCACAAGGCGGGACGAAAATGCTCTGATCCTCACTGCCGCGCGACTGGAAAACCAAACTCAGTGTGGATCAGAGGGCAAAGTTGGCCTGTGAGCCAGCAAAGGCATATGAGGACAAAGGCACGAAGAAATAGACTTGCTCACAAGTATCGTCCGATATTTGCCGGTCCCCTTCCGCCGGCCTGGAAATCTCGTAACTATTAGCACCGCCTCCGCGATACGTCCCTCGCCTCCACGAAATGTTTTTCTCTTCCGCGCCATACGTAAATGAAATAGCGGTCTGAGCTCAAAGTTCACCGTGTGTAAATCAGGAAGGGCAAAACATGCGACTCTCACTATTACTTCTTTTAACTATTAGTTTCACCGTTACCGGCCTGACGAGTGCCCGGGCTGCAAATACTGCGATTGCCGTTAGCGAAGTTCAAGATGCACCGGCGTCGACACCGACTCCAACTCCGGATCCAGAGTTGGAAAGGCTCGATCGTGAAACAAAGATTGCGCAAGCGCAGCAAGCAAAAGCAGAGGCTGACAAGGCGAAAGCCGAAGCCGACAAAGCGGCGCTTGAAGCGCGACTGGCTGCCGAAAAAGCGCGGCTGGGAATCGGTGTTACCTCCCCCTCAGCCACGGCGCCCAGTGGCGATATCACCGGTGATAAAGACAAGTTCATCGAAGCGCAGCTTCTCGCGGAATTCAGCGCGCGCAAAGCAAGCGAGCTTATGTACGAGAATGTTTGTGACTCTGAGAACGCTGCGCTCATGGCAAATCACATCAAGGTGCTGGTAGTGAGCGGTAGTGGCGAGAAAGCAATGACTGTGACTTACAGCGCAATTCTGGCGCAGCTCCAGTTTCTCCATAATCACTATGTTGGGCTCATTAATCGGGCGAACGACGCAAGGACGCCGAAGGAATCAGCCGCCCTACTAATTCCCGCCGCTACCGAAGCGGTGAAATCCGTAGCCGACCTAATCAATATGTTCCGCACCTCAACCGAGTTCAAGGATCAGACGGTCACGGTCGATGCGCGTATGGTAGTCACGCTCTTAACAAATAAGCTGCTGATAAAGCGTGGAGTGTGCGAGATCAATGAAATTTACTACCCGTCGGTCTATACGATGGGACTATCGCCAGACGTGTCGAATGGTCCGTTAATGAAAGCGTATCGCGATTTATTGGACGACGTTGCGAAGGGCGATCAGGCAGTGGCGGCAAACAACGAGATGATTGCCACATTGACAAAAGCAGCAGAGGACGTCGACAAGGAAATCGAAAAACTGCAAAAGGAAATTAAAGATCACGAAGCTGCCGCGCCAAAGACTGAAACCAAGAGCAAAGGGAAAAAGAAGCCGCCCGAAAAACCGTTTGATATAGAAGAAGCGAAAACGGCGTTGAGCAAGGCACTGGTGAAAAAAGCGGCCATCAACTCAAGGATCAAAGAGCTCCAGCAAACTGCCGCGAATGTTGAATCGTTCAAAACCAGCCTCGCCGATCTGCTGAAACTTCTGACAGCCGTCGACTCAACTACAAACACGCCCGTCCTGGTTAGCTTGTTACGTGCCGAACGTTTGTCCGAGTTACTAAAGAAACCCAATACCTATTCCCTGGAGATGCGAGTGACCGCACAGGGAACGAACAAGATCACTAAAAATGCATTCTTCAGCGCTAAACTCTCTCACTCCGGCGGCGTGAGTATCGGCGTGAATCTCTTCAACAGCCAGGACCAACTCGTCCTGGGCCAAGTCGAGCAGTTTTACATCGACTACACGAACTCGAAGGAAATCCGACGGCTCCTCGGATTTCAAAAACTAGATCCGTCATTCGCCGGACAAGGACGGAATCAGAACAAGAAACAAGCAAATCACTAGAGGGCGTATGCGATTTCATCTTTTGCGCATTCTTCTGCTGGTATCCATCTGCAGCCACCCTGCCCTCGTATATGCAGGGAGCGCTGCGCAGGGTGTTTCTGATTTCGTGGTTGCATTTGACGAGACAACAAATGAATCCACGATCTATGTTACCGACGAAGTGTCGCACGCGATCTACAAAATCGACGGTACTCACGCGGACTTGCGTGCTCCGAAAGAAACACTGTTTGGCGACCTGAAGCAATTTTTCAGCTCCCCGGAACTAACGGCGCCGACCGGCATTGCTTATTTCAACGGAAAACTTCTGGTCTGCGACAAGTCCGCTGACGCCGTCTTCGAGATCGATACGACGACCAAAATTGTCAGCTTGTTGTTCCCAAAGGGAGTCATCACCAAACCGGTGCGAGTAGCCGTTTCTCAAAACGGCCGGGTCGCGGTGACAAATGAAACTGGCGATATCGTCCTATATCAGCGCGTGACGCAGAGCCTCAGCCCCAAACGACGCATCGAGAATACGCGTAT
>JAICQI010000343.1 GCA_025937955.1 Pyrinomonadaceae bacterium | reverse complement strand
TTTTACGAGTTCGATGCTGATAACTGACGAAGTCTTGAGAGGTATCGAAGACTGCATCGAACTTGCGCCGTTACACAATCCCGCAAACATTCACGGCATCGTGGCGGCGCGCACAGCGTTAGGAGCGGCCCTGCCGCAAGTTGCCGTCTTCGATACTGCGTTCCATCAGACATTGCCGGACCATGCCTTTCTGTACGCTTTACCGTATCAGCTGTACCGGCGTCATCGCATTCGTCGTTACGGATTTCACGGTACCTCGCATCGCTACGTCGCTTATCGTTATCGCAAGTTGAAAGGAATTACGCGAGAGGCAACCGACATTATCACTCTGCACCTCGGCAATGGTTGCTCGATCGCGGCGATCAAAGGCGGTAACAGCATCGACACATCGATGGGATTCACACCGTTGGAAGGACTTGTGATGGGCACGCGTTCTGGTGATCTCGATCCGTCGATCGTTGACTTCATTAGTACGAAAGAAGGCTTGTCTTTAAGCCAAGTCGAAAGTCTGCTCAATAAGCAATCCGGACTGCTGGGCATCTCGGGATTGACTGACGACATGCGCGAGTTGTTGGCTGAAGAGCACGAACACGATGACCGCCGCGCGCGTTTGGCGATTGAAATCTTCTGTTATCGCGCGCGGAAATATATTGGAAGCTACCTGGCGGCGATGAATGGTGCGGAAGCGATTGTTTTCACCGGCGGCATAGGCGAAAACTCCGCCGAGATTCGAGAGAAGATCTGCGCGGGCTTGAGTTGGTTGGGCATCGACCTTGACGCGGAACTGAATTCAAAGAACGGTACTAATAGCAAAGGGCAGATCAGTAGTGACGGTTCGCGTGTCTCAGTTTTCGTCATACCAACAAACGAAGAATTATTGATCGCCCGCGACACCGTCCGCGTCGTGAGCGGCGCCCCCAAGCGGTTTTGAATCACTAAGCTTTGATGGATCGGATCAGTACAGGGAGCGGTAGCGACCTGGTCAGTGATCAGCATGCGATATTTCGTAAGGATTTTGATTCCATAGTTTGACCAGGTCGCTACCGCTCCTGTACTGACCCGATCCAAGTGCGAAGCATGCCTTCGGCGTTAACTACCAGGTCAGTTCACGATTCAACGCCTGGACCAGGGGATCGACGGCTTGTTTTGTTTGTACTGCGAGGCGCAGGTATTGCTCGGACGAGCCGATCTTGTTGCTGCATTCCCGCACCATCAATCCATACTCTTCCAATAACCGATCGCGAAGCATTCGGCCTGGTACGTTGGGTGGCAACTCAACGTAGAGAAAATTCGCTTTTGAAGGAAACACTCTTAAGCCGGGAATTCGTTCGAGTTGCTCCAGCATGTACGTTCTGTCTTGTGCGGCAAGAGCAAGGCTTTGCCGGAATTCATTCTTAAACTCCGACAGTGTTTTGAGAATGTATGCGGCCAACCCATTGACGTTCCAGAACGGCAGTTGCGATCTGAGCGGCAGCTATGGCCGCATAACCGAGTCGAACTCCATGCCAGCCCAATGACTTACCAAGATACAAAAGTCCAGCAATGGACCTTTGTAAACTGCGCTTTCCTTAACCGAAAAAAAGGATGGGTTGTGCGAACGCACGTTAAAAAGTTCTGCGATTGTATTGTTGCTCATCTGCACACTCCCTAATTCGACGTGTAACCGGGTAATTTCTTCCATCGAAGCAGCTGTTTATTGTTGTTGGCCCAAAGGCGAGAGTGGTGATGCTGGTAATGAACGCGTGAGAAGGCCCTGACTTGCACCGTGTTTATTAATAGTTAGCAAACAATTAGCAATCCGTTAAAGACCCTCCTTTCTACCCTTCTTTATAGTCCCACCCGAGTTTGCCCAGAGTTCTCATAAGGAGTCCCGACAATGCCCAGAATTAAAAGCGCCACGTTGCTGTTTTCTTTACTCCTCCCCATAACGGTCTTTTTGATCAGCCTTGGATGGATCAATTTTGCTGAGGTGGCCCAGGCCGGGAATCTGGACGGCTCTTCCAAGACGCAAAAAGCAGGCAAGATTTCTCCACTTCTGAAAGGCGACAAGCATCAACCTGAGAAACGAGTAACCGTTATTGTTACGCTCAGTGATTCCATAAGCGGGCGCCTCAATGCTTTCCTCAACCAGAGCGAGGTTCGCCGGCGCAAAGAGATGAAAAATCTCGGTAGTTTCTCGGTGAGTTTGCCTTACAGAATGGTCGCCGAACTGGCCTCATTCCCGGAGGTCTTTCATGTTTCATCCAATGAGGTTGTGAACACTCTCGGCCATGTTTCACGCACGACCGGGGCAGAAGCCGGGCAAGCCGCGGCGACTGCCGCTGGGCGCGGCTCGATTGACGGCTCCGGGATTGGCCTTGCAATTTTGGATTCGGGCATCGACGCCAATCACAAACAATTCCTGACTGCGGGGGGCAGTTCTCGAATCGTCGCAGCTGTCGATCTCACTGGAGAGAACCGTACCGACGATCCTTACGGGCATGGTACGTTTGTGGCGGCAGCGGCGGCGGGTGGCCCGGGAGCCGGAACTGCATATACAGGGATCGCGCCTGGAGTCTCATTGGTAAACGTTCGTGTCCTGGACAGTGACGGCGTGGGAACAACCGAGAGTGTTCTGGCCGGACTTGACTGGGTGGCGTCACATGCGCGCCAGTACAACATCCGGATCGTCAACATGAGTCTTGGGACGCGGGCTGTCGATTCTTACAAATATGACTCCTTGTGTCGTGCCGTTCGCGGTCTCGTAAATTCGGGCATCATGGTGTTTGTGGCTGCCGGTAACGACGGAAGGGATGCTGCAGGCCAGAAAGTCTATGGCGCCATTCATTCGCCCGGAAATGAACCATCCGCTGTTACAGTCGGCGCGTCCAATAGTTTTCAAACTGACGAGCGGAATGATGATGCGGTCACTACTTACAGTTCACGCGGCCCGACACGCAGTCATTGGCTCGACGAATCTGCAATTAGTCATCATGACAACTTGTTGAAACCTGATTTGGTAGCTCCTGCTAACAAGCTGGTGTTTGCGCAGGCCCACAATAACCTGCTCGTGACGACGAATCCCTTCATGAATGAGTCGGCGCCTGGTACCGACCCGACGATGAAAACAATGCGCATGAGTGGGACTTCCGTCTCCACTCCACTCGCCGCCGGCGCCGCTGCCCTGATGCTCCAGCTCAATCCCAAGCTGACGCCAAACATGGTAAAAGCGTTTATGGAATACACAGCCCAAAAACTGAATGGGTTCGGAGTTTTGGAGCAGGGAGCCGGTCAATTGAATATTGAAGGCGCCATGAAATTGACGCTGAAGGTGCGACAGGATCTTTCATCACCGATGGCGGTCGGTGCGTCACTGTTGACTGGTTCAGTCACTCCCTCTTCATCGTTTGCCGGCAGCACCTTCGCCTGGAGCACGACCATCATTCGTAAATTCAACACCATGTCAGGAACCGCACTGATCAACCGTTTTCAGGGACCGTATTTTACGGGCGAGTTGCTCGGTGACGGTTTCCTCTTAGCTGACGGTGTAATCATCAATAAGGGTTTCCTCACATCCGGTGGGTACCAGATTACGAATGGCGGCACCATTTGGACCAACAACAGCTTCTATGTCGATGGCCTGACAGTTTCAAACGACACACTCATGTCGGATGCGGTTTATATTTCAGGCGAATGCATGACTCTCGACGGGCAGATGCTTCAGGATCCGTTACTCAGAGGCGGCCGCAGTGTGACATCGCCGGCGATCTATGACGGGATACTGTTGCCTTCAAGCATCCTGCTCTCCAATGGTGCGACGCTCTCGAATGGCGTCCAAATTGGCTCCAGCCAATTGATGGGCGACGGAATCCTGATGGGCACGGGGGATCTCACGGCAACCGGTGTCACTATTTTCGATTCTGTAATGGTCTCCGATGGAATAATTTTCGGCGACGGCATCATCTTTGGTGACGGGATTATTTTCGGCGACGGAATAATTTTCGGCGACGGGATCATCTTTGGCGACGGAATTATCTTTGGCGACGTGCTTATCTTCGGCGATGGGATCATCGCCGGTGATTGATTAAGTCCAACTCACTTAACCTCATAGGAGAGCTAATGTCCATACTCGGAAAGTACTGTAAAGCTTACTCGTTGTCGCGACTTCGGCAGTTTCCCGGCTGGCATGAGAAAGTGGAGAACGCCCGGAAGATCAGAACGGAGGTCGATGGTGAAATTGTGGAAAAGGCAAGGGAATTAACGGGTGAAGATTACGTATACGTACAGAGAAATTTCACAGTTACCGACGGCCTCTTTATCGATGAGAATATCATCTTTGACGACGTGACACCTGCCTGGAAAGAGTTCTGCCGCGACGTTTTGGGCTATGGCGGCTCCGGCAGTGGAGACGAGCAGCCAGTGCCCTAACGGCTCAATGAGCGGAGGCAGTTTCTTGCGGGGAACGACTATGAAGTGGTCCAACTCCCTGGTCAAAAGCCCTGCGTATCTTTTTATTTGCTTCCGCGAAACCTTCCTCGTATTATCAGTAACAAACCTGTTGGAGGCATATTCGCATCTGACCGATGGAAATGGCATCCAAAAGCTGATCTTTCAACGCTTTACCTGCCATCTGATCATGCCGACTTTTTATGACACGAAACGTTGAATCAATTATCTATGAGTTCAACGGATTCCGTCTGGAGGCGGATCAACGACGCCTTCTGTATGAGGGACAGCCCGTCCCGCTAAAACCAAAAGTTTTCGACTTATTACTCTTTCTCGTCAAGATGCGTGGTCAACTCGTCGTGAAGGAAGACTTGATGAGAGAGGTCTGGCCGGACGCGATTGTTGAAGAGAACAACATCACCGTCAGCATGTCCATCCTGCGCAAGACGCTGGGCGACCATAACGTTAAGCGCCAATTTATCGAAACCGTACCGCGGCGAGGTTATCGCTTCTTTGCAGAAGTGACCGAAATAACTACGGGACAAAGAGAAACGATTGAATTTCGCCGGCCTCTCACGCAAAAAGCTTTAGAAGAAGAGCCGATCGATTCTTTGGCGGTCATACCGATGCAGAATCCCGGTAGTGATCCGAATGTCGAATATCTTTCGGAAGGCATTACCGAGAGCATTATCAATATGCTCTCGAGGATTCCCCAACTGCGCGTTCTCGCATGCAGCACGGTTCTTCGCTTCAAGGGCAAGGACATCGATCCTCAGTCAGTTGGTCTCCAGCTCAAAGTCAGGGCCGTGATGATGATTCGAGTGCTTCGGTTGGAAGAGAAACTGATTATCAGGAGTGAGCTGGTTAAGGTTGCCGACGGCTCGCAACTCTGGGGCGAGCAATACAATCGCAGTCCTTCCGACCTTCTGGCAATTCAGGATGAGATCGCGAAAGCTATATGGGAGAGTCTAAAATTTAAGTTGACGCGCCAGGATCAAATACGTCTTGCCAAACAGCCGACGGACAACATAGAGGCTTACAACCTTTATCTCAGGGGCCGCTATTTCTGGAACAAATACAACAAGGAATGGGTGTTGAAGGCCATCGAAGCTTTCAAACAGGCAATCGCGATTGACAACAACTACGCGCTTGCTTACTGCGGGATGGCTGATGCCTACTTCCGGCTGTCGAATCTTCACTTTCTCCCGCGCGAGGTCCTGCCCAAGGCTAAAGAGGCTGCGTTGAGAGCGGTGGAGATCGATGAGAATCTTCCCGAGGCTCATTCGTCGCTGGCGCTCGTCAGCGTGTATTACGATCACGATTGGAATCGCGCTGAAAAAGAGTTCAGGAAAGCCCTCGAGCTGGATCCGTTTCTCATCTCTGCGCATCAGCGATACGGATCTTACCTGACGTTCATGGGTCGGTTTGAGGAGTCAATAAGGCACTATGAAACTGCTCTCGAACTTGATCCTTTCTCGCTGCAGATCAATATGAATCTGGCTACGACTTACTATCTGCGGTGTGAGTACGACAGAGCTATCAACCACCTGCTTAAGACGATCGAGCTGGAGCCGAATTACATGCCGACCCATTTCGTGTTGGCTTGTGCTTACCTTCAACAGGGCCGTTTAGCCGAAGCGATTGCGGAGTTTCAACTGATCTATAAGCTTGATGCCGAGGCGTACCTCGCGCTGGGTTTTATGGGTTATGCCCATGCGCTCGCGGGCCAGCGTGCCGAGGCAGAGACTCTGCTTTCTGTGTTGCAGGACATCTCACAGCGAAAATATGTTTCACCATACAGCATGCTGGTAATCCACCTGGCCATCGGACCGGAAGAACGGGTGTTTGAAATACTCGAGCAGCTTTACGAAGAGCGCAACGACTGGTTGGTTTGGCTCAAGGTCAGCCCCGAGCTCAAGAGCGTACGTAACGATCCGAGGTTCAAAGAACTAATGAGACGCGTCGGCTTCCCCACCTGACGCCAGGATGCCACGGGCTTGCCCCGTGGAGTCTCACGTTCGCTGCTAAACCAACGATTCAAAACCCGAATCAAGATGCCACGGGCTTGCCCCGTGGAGTCCTCAGGTTCGCTGCTAAACCAACGATCCAAAACCCGAATC
>JAICQI010000960.1 GCA_025937955.1 Pyrinomonadaceae bacterium | reverse complement strand
CCAAACATAAACTGAATCAGGTGAAACGTAGAATACGTGTCCCGGAGGTCCAATAACGCTCGTCGCCTGGCAATCAAAACCGCCACCAGCGAGATCGCACACGGTGACAGTGTGCAGGGCCATGCCGTACGCATCGTTGAAATCTGTTTGCGGCCGGTAGACTCGGGTCGCGGGAACAATGCGTTGGAACTCGTCCACTGTGGCGCCCTTGTGCCATTTTCTGACTGCTGGAAAAAACGACTGATAAGCATTGCCGTAGTAGAGATATTGCGGAGCGTAGAAGATCAGTTTGTTACCGATGAGACGGCTCGCGTAGTTGCGTGAAGAATAATAGTCGTTTGAGCGCAGGTGATATGTCGAACGATACGAGAGTTGTCCTTCGTTAGTGAGATCAAACAGTCCGACTTCGGTGCCGCCGCGCTGGTAGCTGTAACCAATCACGACGACAGTGTTACCGGAGATCAGCATCTCGTCGTACCAGGTGCCCCGCGGTTCGATGTCCGGCCCAAAAGCGTCGACTGCCGAGATGGGCTTCAACGCACCATCGCCGATGGCCACGGTGAAGAGCCGGCCACGACGCAGGACAACGAGGTGATTGCCATGAACCTTGACGATGCCGCCTTCGTCAACGCCGGCGTGCTGAACGTTGGTTACTGACTCATCGTCCTTCGCCTCCTCGCTTTGGGCCGCAGCCATTGGAGCAGCGTTCCCGGTGGAATAACCTTCCAGACTTTTCGCTACCGCGCGTTCGCGGCGCTTTTGTTTCTCAGCCAACTCGCGGAAGTAGCGCGCCAGCTCCTCTTCGGAACCGAACGGTTTCATGGTCCTTTGAACCGGAATCGCGCCTGACGCGGCAACGGGCGGAATTGTCTCGGTGGTGAACGACGTACAAGCTAACAGGCCGGAAGTGCTTATTACGGCGCTAAGTGTAAGGAGTAAAAAGGTCTTCATGACTCTACCTCGTGGTTTCAATCTAACAACCTATTCCGAGGAACGAAGACCCCGGCGAAACTTGCGCCGCTTGAAACGTCTTGACTCTGCTACAGGATTCAATAGATCCCTTTACATTCCGGATCAAGCAGTTTGCCGGCCTTTATCGCTGTTACCTGGGCGTTCTTTGCCAAGCTGTGCTCGTAATTGCAGCGAACAACCTTTTGCCCGCTTTCTATTTCATTCCTCTTCCAGCCATTTCAGAACAGCATGCTCTACTTCGTGCAAATGATCGTTTGAGAAAACATGATCGACATGTCCATACTCGGGTTTGAAGTTGATCGTAACCTCAGCTGAGGTCATTAGATTTGCAGTATCAGTCATGCTTGTCCCAAACCCCGTTCCGCCCGCAAAAACGATCACAGAGCCTGTGAAGTTGTGCAGATTATTTGAAAAGGTTCGCTCACCGGCCAGGCCGCAACTCACATCTCGAATAGTGCGATTAGCGACGTAGTCAACGAATACTGCAATGCTTGCGTGGATTAATGGCTCATTCGCAAAAAAGAATCTGTCTTCGGCAACACTGCCGGCCAGAAAGTTGTAGCCCGGGCGAGGCGTTGTGGGCGCGAGTGGCGGCGCTGACATCGCAGCAACGAAGGCCCGGTGATTGGTGAAACCAGGAGGAAAGCCGGGCAATGGCGTAGGCCCTGTCGGGTCGACACTTGCCAGATGGCTAATCAACTTGAAACCCTGTATCCCCTGGGCATCATAAAACACGCCGTGCGCAAGCAGATCATCAAAGGCCGCACAGAAATTGGCGTTAATGTTGCGGACATCTGT
>JAICQI010000661.1 GCA_025937955.1 Pyrinomonadaceae bacterium | reverse complement strand
TCCTGCGGCTCGCCACCGATCACGGCGTGCTCGAAAATTCGGTTTCGTGCGCCAAGGCGGGTAAATCGCTTGATAACAGCGTAGGCCCCGATCTCGCAATCTGGGCCGATTTCCACGTTATCTTCGATTATGGCTGTGGGGTGGATAGTCATTATTTAGTGGAATTTACAGGATTTTCAAGAATTTGGGGATAATCGTGTCTTGTAGATCCCGCAAATCCTGTTTATGATGCATGGCTGTTGTGGGTTTTTGAGTAATGTAGGAGACGGTTGCGCCCTTGTTTAGTGACCAATTTCGCCGGGGGGAATCAGATAAAGCCAAGTTGTCGGGAGTAAAAAGCTCTCGGCTTATATCCGGTCTCTCCGATGTTGCCTGGAAGGCTTTTCAGTCGCTCAACCAGCGACTTCCTGAAGGCGAGTCGATCCGGCCCAACTGGGCTCCTGGTCCACTACTCAAATCCTACGAGCGCAGTGCTCCGCCACTCGGTTTCCCGCGCGAGACCGACAGTCTCTGTCCAACCTGCGTCAAAGAAGTTCGCAATGCCGTGATCAGCGGCGCAGTTCCGCTCGAGACCTTGATGCACGAGCATCCGGGCGAGATCAAAGCGCAAATCGTCGAAGACAACGGCCAGGTCGTGATGCGCAAGGATTGTCCGAAGCACGGGCAGTTCGAAGATGTGATGTCGACCGATCCGGCGTTTCTCGAGCGCATCGAATCGCTCTTCTTTGGCCGTGACTTTCGCGCTGCCGAAGACAAAGACGTTCATCGTCACGGCACTTCAAACATTCAGTTTGGACGCGGCGCGGTTTTGACTGTCGACCTGACGAACCGTTGCAACATGATGTGCAATCCGTGCTTCATGGACGCAAACCAGGTTGGTTACGTTCACGAGCCGACGTTCGAAGACACCAAAGCGATTCTCGATCGCGCCGTCTCTTTCAAACCACGCAGACAAGTCATCATCCTCTTCTCCGGCGGTGAGCCAACGCTCTCGCCTTACTACCTCGACGCGGTCGCGTACGCGAAGAAGATCGGTTTCTATCGCATCCTGGCAGCGACGAACGGCATTCGCTTCGCGGAAGATTTGGAATTCTGCAAGGCGGCGAAGGCTGCGGGACAGCACGGCGTCTATCTTCAGTTTGACGGCGTCAGTGAAGAGAAAAATAAGCACCGCGGCGTCGGCAACTTGTTCGACGTGAAGTTGCGAGCGATTGAGAACCTTGCTGAAGCTGGTATCAAAGTCACGCTCGTTGTGACCATCGTCAACAATTTGAATAACGATGGTATCGGTCAGATCGTCGACTTCGCCGCGAAGAACATCGACAAGGTCCAGACCATCGCGTTCCAACCCGTTTCATTCACCGGGCGCGATGAAGACATTTCCGATGAGCTGCGCAAGAAGTGGCGCTACACGCTCGCGGGCATGACTCACGATCTGAAGGACCAGCTCGATGGACAGATTCAACCGCTGCGCGACTGGTTCCCGCTTTCTTCTTACTCCGCTTTCACGAGCGTGATGGACATGCTGCAGGGCGCCGATGCTCCCTGGGGCTGGTCGTCGTGTAATTGCCATCCCAACTGCGGCATCTTCACGTTGCTGGTAGTGAACAAGCAGACCGGAGAATTCAAGTCGTTGTTTGAATTCTTCAACTACGAACAGTTCATGAAAGACGTGGCGGTGATTACCGACACCGC
This sequence comes from Pyrinomonadaceae bacterium, assembly GCA_025937955.1. GTDB lineage: Bacteria > Acidobacteriota > Blastocatellia > Pyrinomonadales > Pyrinomonadaceae > PSRF01. Next base: position 2,141 of record JAICQI010000661.1, on the reverse strand, counting down.
GCGTGGCCGCAAGCTTTCGTACGCGCAGCTCGGCATGGCGATCATGCGCAACTACAACGCCGATAAAGCGCCACAGGGATTTCCGATCTCGCAGATCATCAATCTGTTCAAGCCTTCGTCAACTAATTCAAACTCCGATCGCAACGATCGCATGGTCCAAAAGAAGAATGGCGAGAGCAGTGACATCTGGCGCGTGCTCTGCGTCGAAGGAATGTGGTTCCAGGATCTTTTCAATTACGACTTTCGGCGTACCGAGATGTGCGTGATTCCTTACGGCACTCAGGAAGGTGAGATTTCATTCTGCGCCTACAACACCGGAGTCGGTTGGCGGCAAATCATCGAGAACATGCACAAGACCGCGAACCTCGCGGAATGGTACGAAGAGAACGGGCGCCACAAAGTTTATGCAGCAGGCAAAGCGGTTCCGCTGCGCACTACCAAACACTCTTTGAGTCTTCCTGTCATTCAGGCGGTGCTGGCCGAAGACGCTGAGCCATCTCCCGTGGCAACTCCTTATCTCCTCGAAGACGAGGAAACCGTTTCTGTCTAGCCACGATTTACGAGTTAGATTGTTCGCCGTCAGTCTCGCCGCCGGGCCTTTGCACTTCACGCAGTTGGGCCACTACATCGCGCAAACGTAACGCCAGGTCCTCGATCGTCTGCACTCGCTTCCGCGAACGTTCACTGAGATCTTCACGCAACAGGAGTTGGGCCTGGCCCAACACACCGGTTAGGGGGTTGTTGATCTCATGACGAATGCGGGCCACGAGTGCTGCCGTCTCCTCGAGTTTCAGGCGGTATTGGGCAATCTGGTCTTCGTGTTCAGTCATCGACGCTCCGTCGTGTCTCAGGAAACTGAAGGATAAAATCGATTGTCAGTTGTTTTCGAAAGGTGTGCCGCACGAGCCGGTACTACGCGCCCATTGTGCATCTGGAGTGGACTTGAGTTCAAGCATTTAATTTTGGGAGGCCCAGACCATGAACTTCAAAAGTTATGTGGGGAAAGTATTCGTCGTCGAATCGAGCAAATCGATCATTCGTGATGAGCAATTCAACTCACTGAAATACCAGGCGGGTGAAGCGCTACCGCCGGGCAAGCAAGTTGGAGACGTTAAGACGATCCCACAGCGGACTGAAATAAAGGTAACGGACGTTAAAACAGATTCCGGCAGGCACACTTTTGTCTTCGCTGTTGCGGCTAGTGAGGGTCAGCAGTTTGGTTGGACCTCGTCGATGAATTTGGACGGCGGGTTCAAGAATGAAACGGCGGGCCTGGCGCCTGGTAAATGGGATCTGGAACCTTTGGGCAACAACATGACTTGCATTGACGCGAACGCGTTGATACGCGATGGCGGGCCTGACTTCACTTCGCGCGGGATCAGGATTCCTGTGAGAACGTTTGTTGCTGTCACTGAAAGATCGGGCGATGGCAAGTTTGTCAGGGTCAGCCGGCTCGCGATTGTGCAAGGCAAGATGCAGGTCGGTGAAGAGATTGGATGGACCAAGGCTTCGAACCTCACGGATGGATGCTCCGATCTTTATTTCTCGGACGAGTGGGCCAATAACAAGGGACCGAATGCCTGTTGGCGCCGTGGTGAGTATCTTGGACCAAAGTTACTGGTGAACATTGTCGGCTTTGGCGGTGAGATGGAACAGATCACTCTCGACAGTCTCGATCCGTACCTGAAGTTAAAAGACGCTGCCGAGCAGGAGAACATTCAGATCTCGATCAACAGCGCGTTTCGAACATTCCAGCGGCAGGCAGAGCTACGACGTCTCTTTGAAGCGGGCCGGGGTAATCTTGCGGCAAAACCTGGACACTCAAACCACCAGCACGGCCAGGCCTTTGATCTGAACACTCGTCACAACGTCTTTGACGGCTCCGACAAGATCTACGAGTGGTTGAAGAGGAACGGCCCTACGCACGGCTTCGTCCGCACCGTCTCGAACGAATCCTGGCACTGGGAATTCCGCCCCACCGACGCCGACCTCCTCGCCGCCGCCGGCAAGTTCAAACTCGACGGCGTGGAGGACCGCGCTTAACCCTCGTGGCCTGCGAAGGAGTTCGTGTATTGCGGGCCGGACCTACGGAGCATCTAGCGGTGAATCAGCGGCGAAGCAAAACTGAGGCGGAACCTGCG
>JAICQI010000391.1 GCA_025937955.1 Pyrinomonadaceae bacterium | reverse complement strand
GTGTCCCAGTATCTTAACCAATCGTTCCCGTTCTTGCGCAAGAGGTCCCAGTCTAAAGGCAGGCGCGTGAAGGGTTCGTTCATCCAGCCCGGCAGTTGCGAACGGTCCAGATCCGTGCGCACTGGAATGCGGTAATACTTTTGCGCCGCGTAGGTCAAACTTTCCGGCGTCGTGACAAACTCGTAGAACCGTTTCGCTTCTTCCTGGTTTGGTCCACCACGAACGATCGCGATGCCGTCGATGATCACCGGCGTGCCGCTGCGCGGAATGGAGTAGTCCACGGGAAAGTTTTTCTGCTCTTTGAACAGACGGACATCGGGCATGTCCCAAAGTGTGACCAATCCTTCGCGACGCCCGATTTTTTGCATCAGAAGCGTTCCGTCCGCGGTGTACTCCTTGACGTTTGCGTCGAGCTTGCGGAGCCACTCGTAACCTTGATCCGGCGAGCCTGAGTCTTTGTAGAAGCGCCAGATCATCGCGCCGAAGATCGCGCGCATCGTGTCAGAAGGGTTGGGATTGCGAATCAGGACTTTGTCGTGCCACTTTGGATCGAGTACGTCGTCCCAGTCGCGCGGTGCTTCAGCGGCTGTGACGGCTTCGCTGTTGTAAGCGATCACTTGCGGGGTTTCGAAAGTGCCGTACCAGCGATCATTTGCATCGCGCGAGGTGGCCGGGACCTTATCGGCCCAGGTTGGTCGAAACTCGACTAGTAAGTTTTCGTCAGCCGCGGTTTGGAAAGTCGTGTGCGACGCGCCCCACCAGAGGTCGGCCTGCGGGCGGTTACGCTCCACGCGCACGCGTTCGAGGACCTCGCGCGAGCCCATGTCGAGCCACTGTATGTCGGCATCGGGGTAGCGCTGCTTGTAGCGGGCGACGAAATCTTTCAGGAGGTCCTGGCCGTGGGGTGTATAGATCAGGAGACGGCTCCTGTTTCCGGTGCCGGAACGGCAGGAAAGTAGCAATGTGATTGCAATGAGTAATACTATCAAAAAGAGCTTTAGCCGCATCAAAGGCATGCTATCACGTTTAGGGAACAACGATGACCACTCTCAAACGCAGAATCATTAGGGCTGGTGGCTGGGGCGTAGCCAAACGCCTGATCAAACCGATTCCAATCGTCGGAACGGTATTCGCTGTTGGGCTGGCGGGCTACGAGATCAGGAGGAAGGGCCTGCTGCCAGGTGCTATTCATGTCGGCTTGGACGTGACGCCGGTGGTGGGCACCGCCAAAGGCGTACTCGAGCTCTTCACGGGCGATCTAATCCCTGACAAATCCGAACGAAACAAGTCTGTGACACCTGTGGCTACGAGGCGCTAATTGGCGGTCGTTCCAGGAAGGGTCGAGCCTGCTCATATCCATGACTCAGTTTGAGCAGCGCCGGCTCAGACCAGTATGGACCAATCAACTGAAATCCGATCGGCAGACGTTCTGACGAGAGACCGCACGGCACGCTGATTCCCGGAACACCCGCCAGGTTTGCTGTCACGGTGTAGATATCATTCAAGTACATTGCAAGCGGATCGTCTACTTTTTCGCCGAGCGCGAACGCCGGCGTTGGTGAAGTAGGAGTGATGATCGCGTCGCAACGTTTGAACGCCTCGAGAAAGTCGTTCTTGATCAGCGTCCGTACCTGTTGAGCCTTGCGATAGTAAGCGTCGTAATAACCCGCCGACAGCACGTAGGTACCGAGCATGATGCGGCGTTTGACTTCCGGGCCAAACCCTTCTTCACGCGTCTTGCGATACATCTGGCGCAGTTCATGCGCCTCTTCTGCGCGGAATCCGTAACGAACGCCGTCGAAACGCGCGAGGTTCGAAGACGCTTCGGCAGTCGCGATGATGTAGTAAACCGCGATCGCGTAACCTGCGGTTGGCAGTTCGACGTCGACAATCTCAGCGCCGAGATCGCGATAGACGTCGACCACGCTCTCAACGGATCGCTTTACTTCGTCATCGAGACCTTTGCCAAATAGCGTTCGTGGAAAACCGAGACGCGTACCCTTTAGATCGCCGGTCAGTGAAGCGGTGTAGTCAGGTACCGGCACATCGGCGGTGGTGGCGTCATACTTGTCGTGGCCCGCGATGACTCCGAGCACGCGAGCCACGTCTTCGACCTTCCGTGCAAAGATACCAATCTGATCCAGTGAGGACGCGAACGCGACGAGACCGTAACGGGAGTTGCGACCATAAGTCGGTTTCAATCCGATGACGCCGCATAGCGAGGCCGGTTGTCGCACGGAACCGCCAGTATCCGAGCCCAACGCCACCGGTACGATTCCGGCAGCGACGGCCGTTGCGGATCCACCTGACGAACCACCCGAAACGCGCGTCGTGTCCCATGGATTTCGGACTGGACCAAACGCGGAGTTCTCATTCGACGAGCCCATCGCAAACTCGTCACAGTTTGTTTTGCCGATAATGATCGCGCCGGCTTTGATCAGTCGTTCGATAACTGTGGCGTTATACGGCGGATGGTAATCGCCGAGGATCTTCGACCCGCACGACGCCTGCATCCCCTTAACGCAGATGTTGTCCTTGACGGCAACCGGCACACCCACCAGAGACCCCGTCGGGCCACTCCTCTCGATCTCCGTGGCCCGCTGCAACGCCCCCTCGCGGTCGATCTGGAGAAACGCATTCAACGTCTCATTGAGCTTCTCAGCGGCGCTGATTGAAAATTCAACTGTTTGACGCGACATCCTTGCCTCAAAATATATTAGCCACAAAAAAGCACAAAAGGCACAAATGGTTTGATTAGATTTTTATGCCTTTTGTGCTTTTTTCTGGCAAGTTACAACACCTTCGGAACGCGGAAGTGACCGGAAGCGGGGTCGGGGGCTTCGGCGAGGGCGGTTTTTTGGCCCAGGGAGCCGCGGACCTCGTCGTCGCGCACAGTGTCGGTTTTTTCACCTTCGGTGGTTAGGCCGCCGATGGCTGGTTCGACGTTGGTGGTGTCGATCTCGTTGAGCTGCTCGACGTAGGTGACGATTTCGGCGATCTGTGGGCCAAAGGTTTTTAGTTCTTCGTCAGCCAGTTCCAGGTGGGCCAGGTGCGCGACCTTTTCGATGTCTGATTGATTGATGGGCATCGTTTTACTTTTCGGACGCTCTACGCCTCAATGCGGCCATCGCCGTTTTCAGAAAACTCTTGCGCAGTTCTTTATCGTGAATCGCGTTAGCCGCAGACCATAGTTCAAGCGGTACTTCATTGTCGAGCGGCTGTTCCGGCTCCGACGGTTGTTCAGTGCCCGCTTGGAAGTGCTTCGGATCAATCTCGAATTCGATCGCGCCCACAACCGGCTGGCCCAGGATCGAATTCACGCGAAAGAGAAGCTGCCCTCGCATTGAGTGCAACTGCTTTTGCCAGATGGCATCAACGACGGCGACTCGCAACGTGCGGTGTTCGAGGTTCAGCGGCACGGCGTGTCTCTTCAAACCGTCGCCCGCTGCGTGTTTCCACGCCGCAATCGCAGCGGCTTCGGCGACTTCGGCTGAGTCGCCCGCCGCGCGAAGAACGCCGGGCAAAGATTTGATCAGCTGGTTCATGTTTATTTGCTTGCGCTCATCGATTGAAACACGCAAACTCTGCCGCATCAAGTCATGAGTCATCTTCGTGAAAAACTGGTGCTCGCATCGAGCAGTCCGCGCCGCGCTGAGATACTCGAGCGAGCCGGCTGGGCACACGAAATCATCGTCGCAGGCATCGACGAGACGCTGATCCCGAACGAAGAAGCAGCGGCGTATGTAAAGCGGCTTGCGCGTTCGAAAGCGGAAGCCGTCGCGAGTCGATTAAGCGCCGGTTTGGTGTTGGGTGCTGATACGACTGTAGTCGTCGCAAACCAGATCCTGGGCCAACCGGCTGACGATGCGGATGCGAGAAGGATGTTGAATTTGCTGAATGCGAAGTGGCACGAGGTTCTGACTGGTGTTGCTGTTGTTCGAGTCGGTGGCGAGACACGAGTTGCTTACGAAACCACGCGAGTGCGTTTTGCGGAAATGAATGAGCGTGAAATCGACTGGTATATCGCTACCGGTGAGCCGTTTGGCAAAGCAGGAGCCTATGGAATACAAGGAAAGGCGTCGCTCTTCATCGAAGAGATTGAAGGCGACTACTTCAATATCATGGGATTGCCCATCAGGCTTGTTTACGAATTGGCCGCCGATTAACGCGGATCTTCGTAACACAGATCTTCACGGATCAGAACAGGACAGAACCGCCATCAACGTTGATGCCCTGACCGTTGATGCCGCGTCCTTCATCTGAAGCAAGTAATAAAGCGACAGCTGCGACTTCCTCGGGAGTTGCGAGGCGGTTTTGCGGGCTCATCTTCTTGAGTGAATCTAAAGCTTCTTCGGCCGTACGTCCGGTCCGCTCTGTTATTCGTTCAACGCCACGCGAGACCATCTCAGTATCGACATAGCCGGGACAGATTGCGTTCACGGTGATTCCGGTGGTTGCGACTTCGAGTGCGAGCGAGCGAGTCAAACCCATCACGCCGTGCTTTGAAGCTGAATAAGCGGTGATGTAAGGCGCGCCGGTTTTGCCGGCAATGGAAGCAATATTGATCACTCGGCCCCAGCCGTTCTTCAGCATCGCAGGCAATGCTGCGCGCGTGCAGTAGAACGTGCCTGACAGGTTGATCGAGAGGTGGCGGTGCCAGTGTTCGTCGGTTGTATTGACGAGTGTTGCGCTTTCGGCAATGCCGGCGTTATTCACGAGAATATCGGCGTGACCAAAACGTTCGCGCAGCTCGCCGAACATTCGCTTGACGCTTTCCGGATCGGCAACGTCGCAGGTGAGCGGAATGGCGCCGTTGCCAATCTCGGTTGCAACCTGCTCGATCTGTTCAACTGTTCTGGCGGCGACAGCGATGCGCGCTCCTTCGCGTGCGAACGCGAGTGCGATTGCGCGTCCGATGCCTCGACCGCCGCCGGTTATCAGTGCCGTCTTTCCTTTGAGCATAGTATTAGTGACCAGTGAACCGGGGCTCGCGTTTTTCGAGAAATGCCTGTACCCCCTCGTGACCGTCGTCAGACTCAAAACAACGCAACTGAGCTTCTGTCTCGAAGCGAAGCATCTCGTCCAGCTCTGCCGCCTGACTCATGTAGACCGCTTGCTTTGCCGCAGCCAGTGCGATTGGTGGCGCTGCGCGCAGGCGTTTGGCGAGTTGCAATGTGGCAGTCTCCAGATCTTCCGGCGCTACAACTTGATTGACGATGCCTAATCGTAAAGCTTCCGCCGCATCGATCGTATCCCCGAGAAAGAATAGCTCGCACGCTTTGTTTGGCGTAACCAGGCGCGGCAGAAAGTAAGTGCCACCCCAGTCCGGATGAAGTCCAACTTTCGCAAACGATTGACTAAATGTCGTCGTGTTTGTGGCGATGCGTAAGTCACAAGCAAGCGCGAGATTGCAGCCGGCACCGGACGCGGGACCATTAATCGAGGCGATGACAGGCTTGGTCATCTGGCGAATCGCGAGAATCACGCGACGCCCCGCGCCGAGAATGCGTGAGAACTCTTCCGTATCGCGACGCTGCATCAACTCCGCCATAAACGCGATGTCGCCACCCGCGCAGAACCCTCGCCCCGCGCCGGTGATGATGACGACACGCACATTGCGATCGCTGCCGGCGTGCTCGAGTGCTTCGGCAAGATCGCGTCGCATGTGACCGATGAACGCGTTCAGGCGATCCGGACGATTGAGCGTGATCGTCGTGATGCCGTCAGCTTCCGCGATTTGGATGTGCTCGTACATATTCCGTCTTGAACCTAGCGTCCCTTAAACTCCGCTTTGCGCTTGTTCACATAAGCATCCAACCCTTCCTTCGCATCTTCTGATTGGAAAAGTTGTTGCTGTAGTTCGCGTTCGAACGCGAGCGCGGGCTCGAATGAGATCTCCGCGCCAGTTTGGACCGCACGCTTGATGCGACCGACCGCGTGCGCGGCTTTGTTTGGCGTCGTGAACTGACGCGCATAATCGTGCACCTGTTCGGCGAAGTTCTCAAT
>JAICQI010000533.1 GCA_025937955.1 Pyrinomonadaceae bacterium | reverse complement strand
TTTGATTCGTGGTACTTTCAGAACTGAGGTTTTAATTGTATGGCGTGCAATCTGGGCCCGCCCTACCCAAAATACAGGTTGTTCCGGGCGCCACGGTTGTCCCGCCCCTACAGTTGCACCCTACAGCTACTCTATCGTCAAAAGACCTGTTTCGCGCTTGGTTCGATTTAGCGAAATATCTGGTTCAGGACCCCGGCAAGTCGGACGCCCGCTATCAACAGTTGATTGTCTACCACGATCTTGTTCCTCTTGTAATAGGCGTCGTCAAGGTTCCATACCTTGCCGTTATTCCACATAAACTCGTTCCCTGAAGATCGATACGCATTCCATGCCAACTTGTGAGTTTCCAACGCCCACTGGGTCACAGTTCCCTGCGAGGAAATATAATCACCTTTGTTGCCCGCTCTTCTGCCCCCCAGTTGCGATGCGTAGTCGGCGACACCCTGTCGGGTGTCTCTCAATGCAGTATTGATGATGTCGTTGTCCCAAACTGAATGAAGGTTCGTGGGTCGCCCATTCAGGAAAGTCACTTTAACCAGGTCCGCTGCCATGTCCGGGGGATTGTCATTCGTAGCGACATGGAACGGTACGTGAAGATCGCCGATGAGATGCACTAAAAACTTCAGCGCGTCAGCTCGTTCTGAATCCGAGAGTTTCTGATTCTCCAGAACACGCCGTTGCTGCTCGATTGCTTCGATAATGCACACACCTTTTCTGCAATCACGGGCCCGCTGGTAGTCGGTGTGCTTCAGGGCTATGTCAACGTAGTGCCAGGTGGTTGTATCTGGCCTTTGCGTCTTTATTTGGTCTGCCCAGGTTGACACTGCCTCGAGGCTCTCTCCCTGAAGAATCTTGAGGATTGAGTCGCGTGCTCTGCTCGAAAGTCGATCCGTGGCAACCCGCGCAATGATCTGGTGCCCCCTCGCTCCCCAGGCGGCCGTGCGAATGGGAACCAGGGCAACAAAACTGAGAGCGAGCACCACATAAACTGGAATTCTATTTCTCATTTCAACAAGATACCTCACGCGAAGATCAAAAGTAGGAATGGCACTTGGATCGGGTCAGTACAGGGAGCGGTAGCGACCTGGTCAAACGATGGGAGTCAAAAATCGTTGGGAATATCGCATGCTGATCGCTGACCAGGTCGCTACCGCTCCCTGTGCTGACCCGATCCAAGAATGATTTGGACTTTTGAGGCAAAGCTCACCTACGCAAAGTGCTTCTTGGTCATGAGGAATACTTATTCACTCCGCCTCAAGAAGTCAATGGTTCGAATTGCCTCTTTCCCTATGAATGAATATCGTGTTATTACCATGATCTCCCCATCAGAAACGATTTCGATGCCTGCTTGATCATGTTATTGGTGAACTCAAATTCTGCTCGTGCGCTCCTTATTCTTCTTCTACTGAGTCTTAGTATTTCTGCTCAGACTCCGCCACAGGCGGATTATGACGACCTGGCGACCACGCTCGTCACGCTTAAATCTCAGGAAGAGCGCGAGCAGTTGTTGTCGAAACACCGGGCCTTGATGACGCCCGATTTGCGTAAGGCGTTAATAAGGCACGGTAACTCTCAACTGATGGCCGGACGCTATGCGAGGGCTTTTGATATTTACGGCGTTGCGCAAAACGTCGCGGAGCAAATCGGCGATAGGGAAGGTGTCGCTACGGCATGGTTGGACATTGGGACTGTTTATTATTTTCAAGCCAATTATCCCGCCGCATTGGAACACTACAAGAAAGCGCGCGATCTGTTTACAGAGGTCACGAATCATTACGAGGCGGCTAAAGCACTCTCCGGTCTCGCGTTGATTTACAAAGAGCAGCGTCGAGAAACAGAAGCACTTGCAGCTCTGCAACAGGTTTTGCATGAATTCACTTCACTTGGCGACAAGGAAGAAATCGCCAACACGCTGAACATGATCGGCACCATTCACTACGGCCGGGGAAACTTTCCAGCCGCCGCGGATGCTTTCCGAAAAAGCAGTGAAGCAAACAATAACGTCGACTCCATTGTCCGACTGGCCGACGTCTTATACATGCAGGGCGACTATACCCAGGCTCTGACTTTTTACAAAGAATCTCTTAAACGTGTTACTAGAACAGAAATCGGCGCCATTGTTGCCGCACTGAATGGCGCGGCAAATTCCGCTTACTACTCCGGCAATTACGACGAAGCTCTTGAGAATTATCAGCGCAGCGTCGAGGTTCAAAAAAACCTGCCTGACAAACTGGGTCTTGCCACTGCAATCAGGGGAATCGGGAATGTGCACCGGACTCGCGGTGATTATGGCGCTGCACTGGAGAATTATTTCAAGAGCCTGAGCATCTTCGAACAGATCAAAGCTCCGCTCGGCACCACGCTCGGGAGCATTGGCTTAGTAAGAGCTCTACAGGGAGATTACCCTCGAGCGCTCGAGTACTACACCAAGGCACTGGAAGAGTTTAAAACCAATTCCAACCGTGTTGAGATGGCGCGTGTCTTAACTCTCATCGGGAATGTTTACTACGTGCAAGGGCAGTACGATTCGTCACTCGGTTCATACCGGCAAGCCCTGGCTTTGCGCGAGGAGATGGACGACAAGTCAGGCCAGGGTGATATTCTCGCAGGCATCGGTTCCACACTCCTCCGCCAGAAGAATTACTCCGAGGCGTTAGACAGTTTTGAAAAAGCACTCGGATTATTCAAGTCGCTAAACAAGCAGGAAAAAATGGCGGAAGTTTTGACGCGCATTTCTCAGGCTTTTCTCTCTCAGAATGATTATGCCAAAGCACTGAGCGCTGCTGAGAGCGCGGTAACGATCGCGACAAAGCTCGGGAACAACGAACTTCTGTGGTACGCCCGGATGCTAACGGGTAAAGCCCATTCGAAGTTAGAACATGGACCACAGGCATACAGTGCTTTCACCAGCGCAATCTCGACTGTTGAGGCGCTGAGGGAAGAAGCTTCTATAGCAGCCGGCGATCACAGCCGGTCGCTGCCGTATCTGTCCGCAATCGATTTCTTGATGAGTGAGCATCGACCGAGTGAGGCGTTCCAATATGCGGAACGCGCAAAGATACAATTCCTGATTGATCTATTGAAGGACAACAACGCCATTCCTCAAAAAGGGCTTTCCATCGATCAGCGTCGCGAGGAGCAACGTCTGGCAGGTGAGGTTGCCTCGCTCGAAATCCAACTGGAGCGCGACAGTGAACAGCGTTCACAGAGTGAAACGCGTCGATCAGAGTTGCAGGAGAAATTACGAAGATCTCGAGCGGCGTATGTTGACTTCCGCCGGAAAGCGTTCAGTGCAAATCCGGGTTTGAAAATCAGTCGCGGCGAGCTCGGTCCGCCGAAACTGGATGACATACGTTTATTGATCACTGATACGTCGACCGCGCTTCTCGAATACACGATCACTGAAACTAATACGTACTTGTTCGTCTTGACGGCAGATAAGACCGGGGCAAAAACGCCTCGAGGCAAACGGCAAATGGAGATTAATCTCAAAGTTTACCCCCTGGAAGTCAGACACGCTGAGCTCGCATCAAGAGTTCGACACTTTCAGCAACTACTATCTTCACGTGCCGATAACTTTCATGAGCTCGCGCAGGAGCTTTACGTCTTACTGGTGAAGCCGGCGGAGGATCAAATCGGACTCAAGACGAAATTAGTCGTTGTGCCTGACGGGATACTCTGGCATTTGCCGTTCGAAGCATTACAGGCTTCGGAAGATCATTATGTTGTGGACCATGCGCAAGTAACGTACGCCCCGTCTTTGTCGTCACTGCGCGAAATGCGAAAGCAGCGCTTGCCAGCCGGACGTCTCAACTCATTATTGGTCGCCTACGGGAATCCCGAGCTATCTAAAAACTTCAAGACGCGATTTGAACTTGCTTATGCTGGTGTAAAGCTGGAATCGTCTGCGGAGCAGGAAGAAGAGATCAAACGCGTAGCTACGAGCTACGGCCCAACGTCAAGCCGTCTTTACACTGGTCCAGAAGCAAGTGAAGAACGAATCAAGTCAGATACTTCGCGGGCCAGGATTATGCACTTCTCCAATCCTGCGATCTTGGATGACACGAGTCCGATGTCATCCTTTATCGGGCTTTCATCTGAGACAAATCAACAAGATGGGTTTCTTCAGATCCGTGAAATCATGGATCTGCAAAGCACTGCCGAACTGGTTGTGGCGTCAACGGCGCAACCAGGCACCAGTCTCAATGGGAACGCCGCGGTTGGTTTTTCCTGGGCGTGGTTTGTGGCAGGCTCGCCCGCAACGTTAGTGAGTCGATGGAAAGTCGAATCGCCAACACTCCTCACCGGGTTCTATTCCTCAATGAAACAAACGGGCCGCACTCGAGTTTCCAAGGCTCGCGCGCTACATCAAAGCGTATTGGCAGTCAGGCGATCGGCCCATCATCAACATCCATACTACTGGGCAAGCTTTGCGATGATCGGCGACACACGCTAACACCCGCACTCGAGACTGCGGTAGCTTCATCGCCCGCTTCACTGCGGCTTCGATGGAGTTACATAGTCATATTCATGTTGTTTATCAAACTCATGTGCATAATCAAATTGATGCTTCGCGTGGAACACGTGCAAGGTATCAAATGGATGTGCTAAATCTGAGTCATGCAAGTAATCGTATGCATGTTGAGCATGACCTTGAGGATGATCTGCTTGCAAGCCATAAGGAGTCCTAACTAGATGCTGGCAAGCCAAAACGTGTATACAGGCAACATGGTGCATACA
>JAICQI010000655.1 GCA_025937955.1 Pyrinomonadaceae bacterium | reverse complement strand
TGCGCACCGCCGCCGATGGCACCATCTACATGGTGATGGAGTACGTCGAAGGTCACACGCTCGATCACGAGCTCAAGACCCGCGGACGATTCACTGCCAGAGAAGCACTTTAAATCCTCACGCCGATCATGAGCGTGCTGGACACTGCTCACTCGATGGGTGTCGTCCATCGCGATCTGAAACCCGAAAACATAATGGTGGGAAGATCCGCGGAAGGCGGCGAGCCGGTCGTTAAACTGCTCGACCTCGGCATCGCAAAGATGCGCGAGATTGCAGGCGATAACGGTGGCAACACCGCGCTGACGATGGCGGGACAAGTGCTCGGCACTCCTTATTACATGTCGCCTGAACAGTGGGGTGAGATTCCGCGCGATGAGAACACGGAGATCGATGGTAGGGCCGATATCTACAGCCTCGGTCTCGTTTTCTATGAATTGATCATCGGCCGGCGTTGTTTTTCAGGTAACACGCTGCACGAACTGCGACGCGAGCACGTCGGTACCAGGCCACGACCCTTGCACGAAGTCGTGCCTAACGTGCCGCGCGGTTTCAGTGATGCAATCGAACGTGCGACTGCCAAAGATCGCGGCGATCGACAAGCGACTGCTGGTGCGCTGGCTAACGAGCTGCGCGCGGGTTTGGAAACACCCGCGACTCCGATTACCGGACAATCGCCCGAGTTGACGGAGACTGTCGCCATCGAGCGTGGTGTGCAAACAAACTCCGATGTTGACGCGCCCACGATCATTACTGTCGATGCTATACCCACGTCACCGCCCGCCGGCGCGCCGGCTGCGACACATGACGCCACCGTTTACGAACCGGCTAGTCCGCAGCCCGCGCGACCGAGTCCGGATGTCGCTGCGACCGTAGCAGAATCGGCGGCGATGGCGTCGAGTCTGACCGCACCGCGAGTGGCGAGACCGGCCCCGCCGGAGGTCCCGAAGATTCCGGCTGTTGCCCCAGCTCCTGCGTCAAAGAGCAAAGCAGGATTGTTGATTGGTGTTGGTGTGGTGTTCGTGCTGTTTGTTGCGCTCGGTGTTGGAGGATTCGTGTATTGGAAGTCGCGCTCGAATGTGAGCGGAACGACGACCGCAAACCTTAATACGCCCCCGGTCCCGGTGGAGATCAGTCGTTATTGGCTCGAGCTCGAACCAGCGACTGCCGGTGGACAGACAACGAAAGTGGCGAAACCCGCACCGATCGCTTCCGGGCAGTCGTTTAAATTTCATTTCACGTTCAACGAAGACGGCTATCTGTACATCTTTGGTCCAGGTGGAAATACGAACGAGCCCACTGCTTTTCTTACCACGAAGCCGTTGGAGCAAACCGGGGTGAAGAGTAATAAAGTCAGCAAGGGGTTCGAATTCAGTTTTCCGAGTGGCGCAGGAAATAGTCTGACTTTGGACAAGAATCCAGGTACTGATAATTTCACAGTGATCTTTACGAAGACGCCACTCGCGGCGCCTTCCTTTTTGAACGAGCAGGTTACGGGTGAGCCTTTGTCGGCAGCACAGCAAGCGGACTTGAAGGCGTTTGTCGCTCGCTACCACGACAAGCCGCCTGTGACTGAGCTCGACGAATCAAATGCGCGGGCGCCGTTCGTGAAAGTGAAAGCGCCGCCCGATCAAACCAACAACCCAATTGTTTTCGAGATCCGTATTCAGCACAATTAACAAGTGAGCAAGAAGGAGATTCGGTAATGCGACTGAGTGTCATGGTTTTAGCATTCGTTTGCGTTTGTGGCGTTACGATCGCAATAGCAGCCACTGCGCAGGACGACGACGTTCGCGGTGCTTTCCTGACTTCGCGACCCAAAGTAAAGCCTGCGAACACTGGCACGGCAGCCAAACCAAGCCGGAGACGAACCAAAACGACTCCTGGTCCAAACAAGCCGGGCAAGCCACCGGAGAAGACCGAGAAGCCGGACACTTCAGGATTGTCGTCTAAACCGTCAGAACCTGCGACACCTGTAAATGCGCCGCGCCTCGGCATCGGGCTAACGTTATTTATGCGCGACTCAAATGGAATGGCGGTGCGTGTCGATCCGGATCGCGTTTTCAGCAAAGGGGACCGCGTGCGTGTGTTGCTGGAAACGAACACGGATGGATATCTCTACATTTTCAACAGCACCGATAATGGACCTGCGACCATGATCTATCCGCACGCCGATCTGGATGAGGCAGGGAACTACCTTCAGGCGCACGTCCCATTTGAAATTCCCACCAGTTTGGCTACTGAGGAGAGGTTGCGCTGGTTTGCGTTTGATGAGAACGCCGGCACTGAACGCCTGTTCCTCGTATTTACGCGTGAGCCTTTGGGTGGCATTCCCATTGACGATGAGTTGATAGCGCTGTGTCGCGATTCCAGGGAGAGTTGTCCTGTTAAGCCGAGCGCCGAAGTTTGGGCCTCAGTCCAGAAGGAGTTGCAACAGCCGCTCAAGATGGACAAGAAGCAACAGAACGGACAAGCAGAAACAGCGAGCGAGCAACAGGCAACCACGCGTGGCCTGGGGCTGGCCAAAGACGATCCGCAGCCCTCAGTGGTGATGATGGCCTCGTCTGCGCGTCCAACTCTCGTGGCGACACTCGATCTAATTCATAAATAACATCACCTGTGTAGATCATTTAAGCAATCCGTGCTTATCTGTGTTACCTGAAAGGAAATGAAATGAGCTTTACAGTTAAGAAAGTAATCGGCGTCTGCCTGGCGATTGTTCTAATGACGCCAATCGCGTTTCCGGTGCTTGCGCAGCAGTCCGACAATGCTGGTGCGGCGCTGCGCGAGGGACGACGTCTGCTGAAGCGCGGGCAGGCCGATAAGGCACTAATACAATTGCGTAACGCGCTCGACCTTTACACTGCCGCGAAGAACAACAGCGGCAGGGCGGCAGCTCACAACGAACTGGGCGATCTTTACATGCGACAAGGTCAGTACCCGGTTGCGCTCGAACATTATCAAAAGGCGCTGGACGGGTTTCTCGTGACTGATCCCAGGAAAGAGGCAGTGAATGCGGCGGCTATATCGGCTATTGCGCCGGCTGCTGCGCCTGTGGCTGCAATCGGCGACGACAAGTACAACGCGAACCTGATGCTCGCCAAGATCGGCGACGTCAATTATCGCCTTGGTAAAACGGCCGAATCGCGCGCCGCGTATGGTCGCATGATCGTGAAGAAGCCCGAAGGCGCGGCGTCGAAGGCTGGTCGAAGATTTGGTGGACTGAGTGCGATTGCAGGCAGCATCTCGACGGGAAAGGTTAGTGTTTCTGCTCCGACGAGTGGAGTAACCGCAATTCTCGAAGCGAAGAAGGAACTCGATGAGTATCGCACCTCGATCGTCTATTCTAGCTACGAGTTGGGCATGGGACGCCTTGCTTACGCTGACAACGATCTGGAAGTAGCGAAGAAGCATTTCGATAACGCACTGCAAGCAGCAGGGAGCAGCCTTGCCGGTGTTGCGAAACTCGGACAAGTGCGACGCTTTCGCGCGGCTTCGCGCACGAGCCTCGGCGACGTTTCGTTGCGACAGGGTAAGTTCAAAGACGCCAGCAAGTTTTATAACGATGCGATAAAAGGGGCGCAGGAGGACAAGCGACTCGATCTGATCTGGCCGGCGCAGCGTGGTTTGGGTCGCAGCCTTTGGTTGCAGGCCACGCAGGAGAAGGACGCGAAGAAAGCGTTGACGCTGCGCGAGTCAGCCCTGACAAACTACCGTGATTCACTCAGCACGATCGAGACGTTGCGAGAAGGAAGTCTGCGTGCCGATGAATCGCGCACCACGTTCCTTGCGTCAATCAAAGACGTCTTCGACGAAGCTGCCTCTGCCTACGCCGCAATGGCGTTGCTGGCGAAT
>JAICQI010000856.1 GCA_025937955.1 Pyrinomonadaceae bacterium | reverse complement strand
GAACCACGTTTGCGGAACGTGGAGATTGATGGCGACGTCGCCGACATGCCAAAAATGGAATCACTCGGCAACCAGGAGCGCCGTGGGCTAGTTGGCGGATTAACGACCCTACTTGCCTGCCTTGCCATCCTGGCGATTGTTTCAATACCACAGAATTCAGCAATGCGTTCGCCAACAGGATACAGCCTGACGCCTCAATCGATCGAAAGGTTGAGAAGTGCCGGAGTTCCGGAAGACGTAGTGAAGAAAGTCGAAGTTATGCGGCAACAGTTTCCTGGTCAGAGACCTTTCCAGGACGCACTGAAGACTCGTCTGGGTGACGAGCAGTTCACCGCGTATGGGCAGACCATCCTGGCAGGTGCAGAAGTAACGCCCCCGCAATTGACCGCCGCGAACGCGCCACTAATGCAGGCCATCGTACCTCTGATCTTCCTGATCTTTCTGTTACCTGCGATTGCCTACGGTTACTTCGCGGGAACTGTTGAAAGTCACCGCGACATAATCAAAGGCATGAGCAAGTCGATGAGCACGATGGGGTACTACATCGTCCTTGCGTTCTTTGCCGCGCTTTTTATAGCCGCGTTCGGCCAATCAAACATTGGCGCGCTGCTGGCCTTGAAGGGTGCAGGACTGCTAAAAGCCCTGGCCTTGCCCGGGCAGATAACGATTGTCGGCATCATCATTATCACTGCCCTCGTGAATCTGTTGATCGGATCTGCTTCGGCTAAGTGGGCCTTGCTGGCGCCGATATTTGTTCCCATGCTCATGCAGTTAGGCCTCTCACCCGAATTGACACAAGCGGCTTATCGCATTGGCGACTCGACAACCAACATCATCACGCCGTTAATGCCTTACTTTCCGCTTGTCGTAGTGTTCGCCCAGCGGTATGTGAAGAAGGCGGGCATCGGAACATTAGTATCGTTGATGTTGCCGTTTTCGATCACATTCCTTGTGATTTGGACCATCATG
The DNA here is from genome assembly GCA_025937955.1 of Pyrinomonadaceae bacterium. Classification (GTDB taxonomy): domain Bacteria; phylum Acidobacteriota; class Blastocatellia; order Pyrinomonadales; family Pyrinomonadaceae; genus PSRF01. Next base: position 1,682 of record JAICQI010000856.1, on the reverse strand, counting down.
CTAATAGTCTACTGGACGCTGGGAATTCCGTTAGGTCTGCAAGCTCCGTATCACTATCCGGCGTAAAGATTTTGCTAATTGGCGGTGCCGATTGAGTTCAAACTTTCGTGCTTCGGTGAACTGCGGTCACAATGCACTTCAATCGATGGATGGACTGATCAGACCATGAGACTGGCAATTCAAATCTGCAAGACAGAGAGCGGCGCGCAACGAAGTTTTATGCGACTCACGAGTCGTGCCGACGTTGATCATTAAGCGGAATGAAAAATAGGCGTGTGGCTTGTGCAGAATGGAAGGTATTCCCGGCTACGGAACTTGGAATTGTGCTTTCTCGCGTCCATTAAGGGTCCAATAACGATTCCTTTGAGACTAGAAGCGGGTCAAAAAATATATCCCGCTAACACACCAAACAGTTTGCCATTAGCAAATTAACGGCAACCTGGGACATCGCTATGGGCAGTGACAAAGACAGCTCCAAGGATCGCCATTAGGATCCCGAGTACAATGGCGTCATTTGTAATGAGTGGGTTCATTCTTATAAAACTAAGTACTGCGAAACGGCTTTTTGCTCATTCGATACAAGATTAGGCCTGTAGCCAACAGAATCAGGATGAAAGTTACAACGCCATATACAAAAATCCGGTAAGTACGAAATTCACCGGATCGAAGCCGTATCCGGCCTTCGCCAAGCATTTGTAAATCTTCCCGCGCGTTAGCCACTCGGTTAGTTCGGGACAACCCCGATACGAAAAAAGTATCGTTCAGACGATCCGCATAGACGAGATACTTTTCCCCTACATCGAAGCTCCCACAACTGGTCGGGCTTATGTTCTGTGTCGTGAGAGTGATTTCGCGACGGTCAACGAGCTTCCAGGATTCTTCGACTTTCAGTTTTACCTCGTGATAGGGGGTGGTGCTGCCCGCTCTCGTTCTTGGAGTGTGACGCGTCTCGATTGAAAGTACACGGCCTAAAAATACAGCACTTGCGCGTTCAAACGCTTGCTCCGGATTCATGCTTGAACCACATGGCCGATCCAAGTCTATATCTGAAGACAAGGCCAGTACACTGCAGATCAAAATCAAAGCGAATACAGTAAGGAGTTTCATTAAGCTGTGACTACTATGAGGCTCTTCAAGTTTGGCGAGGCTCCAGTCTCTATCGCTTCACCTTCCGAGGAACTGCGTCTAAGTGTTTGGTGGTGTTCTCAACAACACTTTGCGGATTTACAAAAGTAGTCGACTCACCGGACCCCAATTGCTCAGCGGTTTTATGCGGCAACGTCTCCAGTTTCAGTCGACTCTGCTCGATCTTCTTTTGCAGTGTGCTTCCGAGATAGAAATTAACTATTTGATAGACTGCGACGATAACGCAGCAGAGCAGCGATAGAAAGAGGAGTTGTGTGTCAGCACTGCCGCTAAGCACAGCAAAGATCATAGCGGCCGCAGTCAGCGCGAGGCCGGCGCTTATCGCCTCCAAAACGCGCATCTTTCTGATCTTCTCTTCACGCGTCCGCTTTCTAAACAATCCTGGGCGTGTGAGAGAGTTGAGGTCCGGCAACCATTCACCGCATCGAGTGCAATAGGAGTCTGCATTCTGAGCATCAGCTCCGCATTTTGGACAAAACATGTTCACCTCGCCTGAGTTTAGCTTCCTACACTTATCGAACCAAGCAATTATCTGT
>JAICQI010000254.1 GCA_025937955.1 Pyrinomonadaceae bacterium | reverse complement strand
TTCTCACACAACGATCCCGCTTGTAATTGCACAATGTTCACTCGAGATGTCGCGTTAGCTGCAACAACACATAACACCACGCCCACAACGACAAATGAGCGCCTTTTTGGAGTGCGGCGGCTTGACGCCGCTTTGGCCTCGATCAGACGTTTTCGAGGCCAAAGCGGCAGCAAGCCACCGCACTCCAAAGACGTTCGCTTATTTAATCTCGACAATTCCCCGCTCCATCAATTTCTGAATCATGCGCAGGCAATCCGCTTCACGAAAGGGGCAGATCGAAAGGATCGATTGAATGTCCCAGGCGCCGTTAATTCGTGAAAGCACAAATCCTTCCTGCGGGTCGATCTGCTGATTCGTCAGCTCCGTCGGGGACAAGCGTAACTGTGGCACCGAACGCGGCGAGATCCCGCCCTTCTCATACACGCGTTTTACAAACTTTTCCTCAGCCACCGGCAATAGCGACTGCGCTTCGGGATTATTCGGTTGCTGCTGTAAAGCCTTCTGAATGATCTGCAACGCAGCCTCTGGATCCTCTTCAAGCTTGCGCTCTGCGGCCCAAACCATCTCGGTGACTGTCTCCGGCAAATCCTCGACTTCAGCAATGGGCGCAGGAGCTCCCTCGGGCGCCTCTCCCACCACACGCGCAACACCCTCGCTGATCAACGTGTAGAGTTGACCGTACACATGAAACGCGGACGCGTGCATGTGGTAACAGATCTCCGCTACTGACATCCGTTTCTCGACAAAATAAAGAATCTGGCGGAACTCTTTTCCGAGTTTCAGCGAAGCAGTCCAACCCGCGGCGAGCTCGAGTATGCTGCGATCGGAGGGAATCAGCGTTTTGTAGCGGGCGAGCTCGTCAATACGGTAAATGCCTTCCATGATGACTGACGTTGGCTCGACCTCGATGAGTAATAGATCATCCGGCGAGGGCTCGTCGTCAAAGAATTCAAACTCACCGTCAGTCCAGACAAACAGATCGTAAATCGCATCGAGAGTGCGCGTTTTCAGGATCGCGAGCACTTCATCTTCAGTCATGAACCCCTGCTCGACGAGCACTTCGCCAAGCTTCGCACCGGAAGTTCGTTGCACTTCTCGTGCAGCCTTTAGCTGGGCGTCGTCAACTTTTCCGTAGTGCAGCAGTACCTGGCCCAGGTACTCTCGCGGATCGTTCGACTTCGAGCCGACGATCATGCCGTTTTTGAAGTAGATTTGTTTGGTGATTTTGCCGTGGTCGAACTTGAGGGTCCCTGACTTTCTTCCTGCTGCCAGAAACTGGAGCAGGTCAGTCAGGTGCATCGTTTTCAGCGTGCCTTTAATCGCCATTAGCCGTCGCTGTCTTTTAATCTTCGACGAGGTCCGCGGTAATCGCTGGAGCTTCAGGACCGGCTTCTTTCGCGATTTGCAGCAAACGCAGAAGTTTTTCCAACTGTTCTTCGTTTAGATCAACAAACTGAACACCGAATCCCATTCCGTGGTGATGATGCCGCACCTCACCTTCGAGATAAAGCCAGTCGTCATCAGGCAGGAGCACACGAAAAGCGACGATTTCGCCGACCATGACCTCGCCCACGGTATCGAGGTAACAGCCACCTTCAGAAAGATCTGTGATGCGGGCGGAATGTCTTTCTTCGCCGCCATGCCATACCGCATCCAGATGAACGCTTAGTCGGGGTTTAGATCGCCTGTCATCCATGAGCTAAGCTCATCATAATATTTTTAGCCACGGATTAGACAGATAAAAAATCCGGATTGTTATCCGTGTAATCCGTGGCTTAACAATTCACCCGCACTCTTAGTGCTTCGGGAATAATCTGGAACGTGGCCGGCAGCCTTCCAGGAAGTTCGCCGTCAACTTCCAGCGCCACTTCCGTCTCGCGATCGGACGATCGCACTGTGACTTTCCGCGCCAGAGCGTGACTCACCTCGGGCATCGAAAGATGCGAGCCGAGATAAACTCGCGGGGCGCTGGTAAAGAGTTTCAGCGCGCTCAAATCGCCGACGCCAACTACGTCAAACTTGCCGTCCGTCAGTTTCGCGTCGGGCGCGATCTTCATGCCGCCACCAAAGTAACGCGCGTTCGCGACGCACAGATTCAAGACGACGAGATGTCGATCGTGAGAGTCGTCGAGTTGGACCACGAGGCGTACCGGCTCGTTGCGTATCGCGGTTTGCAGCAGCGAGTTAGCAAACGAGATCTTTTCGGCTTTGACTCGCTCGATGACTTTGGTGCTCATACCGCAAGACGCTACGCCGACAAAGTAGCGCATCGCTTCAGCGCCGTTGTGATCGATGAACGAAACTCGCCCGACATCGATTCGTACCGTGCGGCCGCTGTTGAGTACTCGCGCGGCGGCACGACTCTGCGAGGGAATCTCGAGCGTGCGCCGGAAGTCGCCACCGGTGCCACTTGGCAGGATTCCCAACTCGGCGTCTTTGCCTGACGATAGGATTCCGTTCGCGACTTCGGAGACAGTCCCGTCGCCGCCGCAGGCAATGATGAACTTAGCGCCTTTCCTGGCCGCTTCCGCAGCAAGCGCCGCAGCGTCGCCTCGACGTTTAGTGAAAACAGGTCGAAACGCGCCGAACTGCGAGCGCAATTCACTCGCGAGCTGCGGCCACGCTTCACCTGTGCTTCCACCCGCCGACGCCGGATTAACTATCACTACTGACATGTTCTATCTGTGTAATCGGTGTCATCTGTGGCTGAATTCGCATCGCCCGGTCCTGATCGCCGAGCTCTGCGATCTTTTCCATGACCGCATCTGCAATCTCTTTGTGCGTGCGCAGCCGATCCGGCTTTTCGAGAAACGGAGTCAAATCAACCAGCGGCCCAAAATGGATCCGGATCACATCCTCTCGATTCCAGTTGCGCGCCACCTGCCGCGGCAGACTGTTACACAACCCTGCGATAAACACCGGTATCACCTGCGGCTGCGCGTCCAAGATCAACTTCCCGATGCCGGGCTGTGCGCGCAGGTACGAATACGGATCATCACTCTTGTTGCGTGTGCCTTCAGGATGAAATCCGATGATATTGCCCGGCCCGTTGCGCGCCAGCTCGGCGAGTAAGCGAAATGAAAACTTGTCGAACGCGCGCTTCTCCGGTATCGGATGATCGCCAGTCGCGAAGAACGGCGGATACATGGACCACCAGCCCATGATCAAATTCACCAGCAGTCCCAGCGGCGATTGATAAAAGAACCTGCCGCGCACGGGAAAAAAAAGTTGTTTGCGCCAGCTCGTGTTACGAAACAGCACCGTGGACACGGCATACATATCAAAGAACGAGCGATGATTCGCAACCAGCAGCAGCGGTCGCTCATGCGAAGCAGCCTCGACGTGCTCGAGACCGTAAACGTTCATGATGTTGTAAGTGGAAAGGTGAATCCAGCCGGCGCCCAGGGTGCTTTGACACCACGTCCAGAACCGTTTCCAAGCGCCGCGATTCATGCGCCCGACCAGGCGGAATGCGAAACGTTCGAACCAGGATAGAACTTCGAGCTCACTCACTGTCTTCTTGTGCCACAAAAGGGCACAAAAAGCACAAAAGATTTACTGCTGTTTTTGCGCCTTTTGTGCCTTTTTGTGGCTCACTATTCAATTGAGAAGTATTTTGCCTGCCTGTGGTGGACAATAATAGCCGAAGTCGATTGCTCTGGCTCTAACTGAAATTCTTCCGACAACGATACGTCGATGCGTGCGGGGTCGAGCAACGCGAACAGCTTCTCCTGATCTTCGAGTCGCGGGCAGGCTGGATAACCGAAACTATAGCGTGAGCCCTGGTACTCCTGCTTGAACAGCCGCGTCAACTCCGGCGAATCCGCCCCCGCGATGCCCAACTCTTCGCGAATGCGCTTATGCCACAACTCTGCCAGCGACTCCGCGCTTTCGACGCTCAAGCCGTGAAAGTAAAGATAATCCGAGTAGTTGTCTGACGTGAACAACTCATGCGAGTACTCGCTGGCGCGTCGCCCGACCGTCACGAGATGAAACGCAACCACGTCCATCTTTCCCGATTCGCGCGCAGCAAAGAAGTCGGCGAGGCATAGATTTTTGCCACCGGGCTGGCGCGGGAAAGTAAATCTCACTTCCCTGTTCTGGTCATAGACGATCAGGTCGTTGCCTTCTGACTGGCATTGAAAGAATCCGTAGACGACCTTGGGCACGAGCAGCTTTTCGCGTTTTGAACGCTCCTTCAGCTCCTCGTAGATCGGACGAACTTTGTCGCGCACCAACGCCTGATACTCGTCGAGCGGCATCCGACCTTGCTTGAATTGCCATTGGCCTTTGAACAACGCCGTCTCGTTTACGAAGGCAAACACATCGTCGAGATCGATATCTTCAACGACTCGCGATCCGTAAAACGGAGCCTGCGGAATCTGCACTTCGCGACTGACTTCAGATCGGGTTGTGTGAGTCGTGTCTCCTTTGCTCTTTAGAGCACGCGGGGTTGCCGGCTTTCGAATACCGAGCTTCGCCTCTTCACCAATCAAATCTTCCACGTCTTCGGCAGCTTCGGCGCTCGCTGCGTCAACGCTCTTCTCCGTCGCTTCCTGTGCGTTGTTGCCAACCAACAGGTCCATCGTATGCAGTCCGGCGAAGGCGTCGCGCGCGTAGAACAGTTGCCCTTTGTAGATCGACTTCAGATCGTCTTCGACGTAACGACGCGTCAACGCGGCGCCGCCGAGCACGACCGGAACCTTCACGCCACGTTCGTTCATCAGCTCGAGGTTGTCTCGCATGATCAGCGTCGACTTCACGAGCAACCCGCTCATGCCGATCGCATCCGCGCCGTGTTCGTCGTACGCCTGCAGGATCGCTTCGATCGGTTGTTTGATACCGAGGTTCAGTACGCGGTAGCCGTTGTTGGTCAGGATGATGTCGACGAGGTTCTTGCCGATATCGTGCACATCGCCTTTGACAGTTGCGAGCACCATCGTGCCTTTGGCTGTGGCGCCGCCCTTCTTCTCCATGAACGGCTCGAGAAAGCGAACGGCAGCTTTCATCGCTTCGGCGGATTGCAGGACGAAAGGCAGTTGCATTTGTCCGGCGCCGAAGAGATCGCCGACGACTTTCATACCGTCGAGCAGGATGTTGTTGATGATGTCGAGCGCGGAGTGTTTCTCGAGGGCTCGTTTTAGTTCGTCTTCGAGCCCGATCTTCTCACCGTCGATGATGTGGTTCTTCAGTCGTTCTTCGACTGTCTCGCCTTTTGACGCCTTCTTCGTCGTCTTCGACTTTACACCTTCGAACAGCTTCGTGAACTCGGTGAGTGGATCGTAAACGCAAACGTCGCCTTCAAATTTGCGCTGATCGTAGATCAACTCACGCGCGACCTTGAGTTCCTGTTCGCTGATACGGTTCAACGGTTCGATCTTGCTCGCGTTGACGATTGCAGAGTCGAGTCCGGCTTCAACTGCATCGTGCAGGAACACGGAATTCAGGACCACTCTCGAGGCTGGGTTGAGACCGAAAGAGATATTTGAGACACCGAGAATCGTGAACGCTCCCGGAAGCTCGGCCTTGATCTGTCTGATCGCTTCGATCGTTTCGAGCGCGTTGCGCCGGTCTTCCTCGATGCCGGTCGAGATCGGTAGCGCCAGCGGATCGAAGAAGATGTCGGACGCCGGAAGGCCCAGTTCTTTTGTCGCCTGCTCGTAAGCCCTTTTTGCGATCTTGAACTTGCCTTCCCTCGTGCGGGCCATTCCGTCTTCGTCGATTGTTCCGATGACGACGCTTGCGCCGTACGTCTTCGCCAGCTCGATCACTTTCACAAAGCGCGGCACGCCGTCTTCGTAGTTTGTCGAATTGAGAATGCACTTGCCGCCGGCGTGTTGCAGCCCGGCTTCCATCTTCTGCCACTCGGTCGAGTCGAACATCAAAGGTATCTTGATGTTCGTGACGAGGCGTGAGGCCAGCTCGTGCATGTCGCGCTCGCCGTCGCGACCGACATAATCGACGTTGACGTCGAGGATGTGCGCGCCTTCGCGTTCCTGCTCCTTGCCGAGCGCCACCAGGCCGTCCCAGTCTTCTGCGTTCAGCAGGTCGCGCATCTTTTTCGACCCGCTCGCATTCACGCGCTCGCCGACGATCAGGAACGAAGCGTCCTGGACATACGGTTGTTGGAAATAGATTGATGATGCAGCCGGCAATGTCTGCGCATCGCGCGGCTTCGGACTGATGCGCTTCATCGCCTCGACTACCAGCTTGAGATGTGCCGGCGTGGTACCACAACACCCGCCCACGATATTGGCGCCAAAGTCGCTTGCGAAATGGACCAGTTGCGCTGTGAATGATTCGGGAGTCTCGTCGTAGTGCATCTTGCCTTCGACGACGGAAGGCAAACCGGCGTTAGGAAGAACGGAGACCGGGAGCGGAGTGTTTTCGCAGATATAGCGAAGGCTCTCGGTCATGTGTTTTGGACCAGTGCCGCAGTTCATACCCACGACGTCGATCGGGAAAGGCGAGAGAGCAGTTAGTGCTGCCGCGATCTCGGTGCCGTTGAGCATGGTGCCAAACTGTTCGATCGTGACCTGAGCAATGACAGGGACTTTCACGCGCTTCTCTGCAAAGACCGAGAAGATTGCGCCGAGTGCAGCTTTGGTTTGTAGTACATCCTGGCAGGTTTCGACGATCAGCAGATCTACACCACCATCGAGCAGGCCACTGGCTTGAACACGATAAGCATCGCGCAGATCGGTGAACGAGATCTGGCCTAACGTGGGAAGTTTGCGTCCCGGGCCCATCGAGCCTGCAACCCATCTCGGTTTGTCGCTGCTTGAGTAATCAGAGGCGACGCGTTTGGCAAGCTGCGCCGCCAGCACGTTCATGTCGTAAGCCTTGTCGGCGATACCGTACTCGGCGAAGTCCACCGGGGTGCCGTTGAACGAGTTGGTCTCGACCACATCGCAGCCGACATCGAGAAACCCTGCATGGACCTTTTCCACCGCATCCGGCCTGGTCACCAGCAGGTTCTCATTGCAGCCCTCGAATCGTGGCCCACCAAAGTCGTCGAGCGAGAGGTTCTGGACCTGCAGATTAGTCCCCATCGCGCCATCGAAGACGACGATGCGTTCCTTTAGAGTCTCGAGAAGGTTTGGCATAACAAAAACAAAAGCCCCGCGCCTAACAACGCGGAGCCTCTAAAACTGAACTCACCGAGCTGTTTAGCGGATTATTTTCCGTGGCCGCAAGTCGCTTTAACTCACCACGCTAAATTGTCAAACCCCATTGAACCACATAATTCCGTTCCTGTAAATCCACCGTTTATGGAGAATCTGACTTCACCAAAGCTCGTCTGTTTTCAGCTCGAATCCGGGCAACAACGGATCGCCGTGGACAATCCCGGGGTTTTCGAGGATGACCAGTTCCTCGTCAGGTCTGTAGACGTAGATTCGCCGCTTGAACGGATCGATCAACCAACCTAACGACGAGCCGTTGGCTATGTATTCCAGCATCTTGTCGTGCAGTGTCGCTGCCCTGTCGCTAGGTGATCTGAGCTCGACCACAAAATCAGGACAGATCGGAGCAAAGCCTTCCTTTTGCCGTTCGCTAAGACTATCCCACGTTTCGCGCCTTACCCACGAGGCATCGGGAGACCGGCGAGCACTGTTTGGCAACGCGAATATGGTTGAGGAATCGAAGCAGACACCGCTGCCATCGTTTTTGGTCCACGCGGTCAGTTGATAAGTGAGGTCAGCATTGCGCATTCCAGTTAATGAGCCTGTACCAGGCATGACTATTAATTCTCCGGTTGAGGTGAGTTCAAGCCGCAGATCGCGGTACTCCTGACAGAGTCGTTCGAACTGTTCAGGTGTTACTTGGGTTAG
>JAICQI010000180.1 GCA_025937955.1 Pyrinomonadaceae bacterium | reverse complement strand
TCCGATTAGAGTTGGTGAAGGTAAAGAGCTGCGACTGACTGGCGATTGGTTCAACGTATTCAATAGCCAGCGCGCCGTGACTTTGGATCAAACCTTCACGATCAATAGTGGTGTGGCTGGTGTTCCGCCAGTGCAAAACCCGTTCTGGGGATCAGCGCTGTTGGTGCAGGCTCCGTCGTCATTCAGATTCGGCGCCAAGTTCACTTTCTAAACACACTAACTTCCGCTTCTGCGAAAGCGATTGCGGTTATGGGGAGAGGCGCCGTTCGGTCCTCTCCCCATTTTCTTTTTATGGTCAAAAGTATCCCTTGACGTATTTAAGTGAGAGTCAAATTTGCACTTGATCTTAATGCCTTAGGGGAGTTAAATCTGCATTACCCGTCAAGTTGTCCAGGAGGTCTCCATGCCAGACTTTACCTTTCTCCGCTTCGTGTCTGCGTCTCGTGTTTTGTTTATCGTTCTTGGCGTGCTCCTCTTACCCCTCACTGGCAATGCGCAGGGAAGTGGTAGGGAGTCTACCGGTACCGGCGGTGTTCATACCATTCAGGGTTACGTTTTTTTCCCATCCGGCCGAAGGGCTGAGGGCTCGATCGTCGTCAAGCTCCAAAGTTATCAGGGTAGTGAGCTGCAGGTGGTTCCGGATTCCAGCGGTGCGTTCACCTTTTCTGCGTTAGCTCCGGGAAGTTACACAGTGGTAGTAAATGCGGGTGACGAGTACGAGGTATCGCGCGAAGGCGTCTTTATCGACACCGACCCCAACCTCTCGCGCAACCGTATTCGCCTCCCCACCACGACTCGAAGGTACACAGTGATGGTGCACCTTCGGCTCAAAGGATCCGGTAACACGAAGGCTTCGGTGGTGAACGCCGCTCTTGCAGCAGTTCCGGAGAAAGCACGGAAGCTTTATGAACGAGGTGTGGAACAGTCGCGTGCAAATGATACCGACAAAGCCGTGGACAGCCTGAAAGAGGCTGTTGCTCTCCATCCGAACTTCCCGCTAGCTCTCAATGAACTCGGAGTGCAGTATCTGAAGTTGCGGCAAGCCAATAAGGCCGTTGAGGTCCTCAGAGAAGCCTGCAAGCTCGATCCCGAGACTTTTGCGGCACGGCTCAATCTCGGCATTGCGTTAATGGAGTCGAAGCAGTTTAACGAGGCGGAAGGGCATCTGCGCGAGGCGTTGAAACGAAACTCCAACGCTCAGACGGCCCATATGTACCTCGGCATAACCTTGCTTCGTCTCAATAAGTTTGAAGAGGCTGAAAAAGAGTTGTTGATTGCGGTTCAATCGAACGCCTCTCAACTAAGCATGGCCAACTATTATCTTGGTGGTCTCTACTGGAGAAAGAAGGACTATGCGCGCGCGGTCGAGCAATTGGAAAAATACCTGCTCCTTACTCCCAACGCTCCGGATGCCGAGCGCGTGCGTGCCACCGTTAAGGATCTCCGCGACCGCATCCCTAAAAGTTAAATACAAGAAAGGACAGCAATTCATTCATGAACGGAAATAGATATCGATCCTTCACGTTTCGCAGTTTAGTTTTGATGACAGGCTTGTTCGTGTCGGCGTTCGTTGCCAATGCGCAGGCGCCGGGCAGCTCGCGAGGGCTTGCCAGCAGTGGTGGGAACAACATGATCCAGGGACGTATTTATTTCCCGTCCGGCCAGACTGCGAGCGGCAAGGCGATTAAAGTGAACCTCGAAAGCATAAGTTCGTTTGGCTCGATGTCGACGGTAGCGGATCAGGATGGGACTTTTCGGTTTACGAGCCTGACAGCCGGCGACTATACGGTAGTCGTCGATGCCGGCCCGGAATTTGATAAGGCGCGCGAATCTGTAAACATCTATCGTGAAGCGAGTGGTGGTGGTCGCACGGTCCAGGTGACCATTCAGTTGCACCCCAAGGTCGATTCGTCAAATCCGCTCTTCGCCGGTATTCCGGGAAAGGCTCTTGACCTTTATAAAAAGGGCTCTGCTGCCGCAGCGAAGGGTGACGCGAAGGCTGCTGTCGAGTCGTTTAGCGGGGCCGTGGCCGCATATCCAAACTTCCCTCTCGCGCTCAGCGACCTCGGTGTGCAGTACATGAACCTGAAGCAGTACGACAAGGCGAGCGAGACGTTTGAGGCGTTATTGAAACTAAAGCCGAACGATGTCAGCGCGCACTTGAATATGGGAATCGTGGCCTTCAATAAGAAGAAGATGGACGAGGCCGAGTCGCACCTGCGCAAGGCTTTGGAGTTGAAGAGTCCTGGTCCGTCAGCGCATTACTACCTCGGCTTAACGCTCGTTAGTACGAAGCAGTATGAAGAAGCTCAGAAAGAGTTTGAGCTGACACTCAGCAATGGTGGAGAGAACATCGCGCTCGCTCACAAATATCTCGGCGGTCTCTACATGAGCGCGCGAAAGAACAAAGAAGCGGCGGACGAGTTGGAGACGTATTTGAAGCTCGATCCGAAGGCGCCCGATGCTGACCGCATCAAGGGAACGATCAAGGAGTTAAGAAGCAAGCAATAGGTTATCGTTTCAGGTCGAGGAGGTGCCCGAGTTTTTCTTTCTTCGTGCGGAGATAGTGCTCCGCGTCTTCGGGTGCCTCAACTTCGATCGAAACCCGTTCGACGATCTTTAACCCTGCTTCTTCCAACGCCTGAAGTTTAAGCGGATTGTTGGAGATGACTTTCACGCGGCAAAGCCCGAGATCAAAAAGAATCTCGGCACACTGGCGATAGTCCCGCAAATCGACAGCCAGCCCCAGTCTCTCATTAGCCTCGACGGTGTCAGCGCCCAGATCCTGAAGTGCGTACGCGCGGATTTTGTTGACGATGCCGATACCGCGCCCTTCCTGTTGCTGGTAAACGATGGCCCCGCGCCCTTCCCGCTGAATCATCTGCATGGTGGTGTGAAGCTGGCGGCCACAGTCACACTTGGTGGAGCCAAAAACGTCGCCGGTGAGACATTGCGAGTGAATGCGAACCAGCGTCGGCACGTCGCGCTGCATCTCACCCTTGAAGAGGACAACGTACTCCTCTTTAGTAGTGAGCGAGCGGTAGGCTGCGATTTGAAAATCTCCCCATTCAGTCGGCAAACTCGCAACCGCGACCCGTTCGACTGTTCCAGTCTCAACTGAGTCGCCGCAAGCTCCCACAGCCGAGTTTTGCGATGATTGTACTTCCATGAGTGAATACCTGTGTAAAATTGAGTTTGGCAATTATAGCTCAAAGAAGTCAAATAGGTCCTATAGAACTTATAGGTCCTGTATTGATCCTATTATTTCTGAAACGCAGCGCCCGGTCAGGCGTGTCAAGGTTTGCGATTGCTTCCGAAGGCCGTGTATGCTTTCCGCAAAGTTGGCCTGCCGATAGGCTCTCAGCGAGGATTTTCTTCCAGTGAATAACAGTCTTAACCTGGCCTCGAAACCTTTTAATAACCGGATTGTTCCGTGGGCTCTCACGGCGCTGGTGCTCTTCGTGTCGCTAATCGGCCTGATCGTGGTGGTGCGGCTCACGACCAACGCGCGCAGACAAGCCGGCGTCACCGAAGCCAAAATCAACGAGCTGAAACAACGTGAACACACCCTGATGGAGGCCGCCAAGCAGGTGCAAAACTCGTTCACACCCGAACAGCAACAGGCGCTGCCCGCCGCTCACGCACTCGTCGATCGCAAAGTCTTCTCATGGTCGAGACTGCTCGTTGATCTCGAGGCGTCTTTGCCGGATAAAATCAAGGTTTCGCGAATCGCAGTGCGAGACGTAACCAGACAATCTGGCCAAACCGTGGCGCAGCTCGATCTCGCTGTCTTTACTGAATCCCCGGCGACCCTTAGTGACTGGATCGGCCAATTGCATCAGGAAGGCATTTTCGAGGCTGAGCTACGCAATCAGCAACTGCAAAAGGGCCGCGGTGAAGCCGGTACCGAATACGAGCTCTCTGTAATCTATCGAGCACCTCAAGTTTTCTCGTCCGAGAGCGTTGCCGAAGCTGATACTCAGAGAAACGGAGGCGAAGCTCACAGATGAACCCGGAACTCAAAATCGAGTCGCGGCCGGAGCGCACTTACCAGGAGCGGGTCAACGAGTTTCTTGTCTCGCGCCGTGGCAAGATGTTTGGTGTCGTGGAAGTCGTTGCGCTCGCCGGCAGTTGTTTCGTGCTGGTTCTTGTCTTGTTGAGCTATCTCTACTTTCTCGTGCCTGCTCGTTCACGAGTCGCAACCGCAAACGCCGATTTGAACCAGTTGCAAGCCAACCTGCAAACACTCGGTACCGTCGTCGATAGGGACTTAGACACTAAGCAGAATGTCGACAGGATTGCGGCCAGCCTCAATAAGTTCGAGACTGAGAACCTGCTGCGACAGGATGAAGGTCGCATGGATTTGTATGAAGAGCTCAATGAACTGATCGTAAAGAATGGGCTCAAAAACACGTCCGGTCCAACTTACACAACGCTCGATCCGTCCGGGACGAAATCGACCGCGGGAAAAAATGTGGTAACGAAGTGGCAGAGCTTCTATCCGGGCATCGCGGTGATGGTTACCGTTGAAGGTCAATACGAGGCCGTGCGGCGTTTCATTCGAGATGTCGAGCGAAGCAAACAGTTTGTAGTAATCAACGAAGTCGAAATTCAGCGCGCGACGCAGAACAATGCGCCTGCTTCGGTTGAGGAAGGTGGTGCCAGCGCGGCTCCGGGTTCCTCCGCGTCCGGTTCCGGATCGCGCGGCTCCCAAGTGAGTCTTCAACTTAATATGGCGACGTACTTCCAGCGCGCGAGCGCCACGACCGGCGTCTCCTCTGATCAGGAATAATAGCGATGTCACTGGTAGATCTAAGTAAACCAGGAGAGAAGAAGAAACTGATTTGGGCCGGTGCCCTCGGGCTCGTGGCTATCATCGTGCTCTGGTGGACGTTCATCGGGTTTGACAGCGGTCCCAAGACCGCCGCACGACCCACCGCAACTCCGACTCCGCAAAGAGCCGCACAGCAAAACCCGCAACGCCCCGCCAACGGCACTGTTTCGCCCGAAGTTAAAAACTTGGAGGCGTTCACCGAGGTACAGTTTAACCCTGCCTCTTATAATGCTCCTGAAGCGAAGCGCAACATATTCGCGTACTACATACCGCCTCCAAAGCCCGTCGTCACTCCGACTCAACCACCTCCGAGTCCAACGCCGACTCCGCCGGTGCTGCTGGCGTCAGTTTCTCCCGCGAACGTTTACGCGCGTACTGCGGAGTTCAAGCTTGAAGCTGCGGGCGACAAGTTTACGCCGGCGATGAAGATCTTTGTTGACGGTCGTGAGCTGCCGACTTCTTACAAGAGTCCGCAAGAAGTTTCAGCGACGGTTCCCGCGTCGTTCATTGCCGCACCGGGAGCGCGCAGCGTCGTCGTTCGCACACCGGATAACAGTCTCTTCTCCAACGGTGCCACCATCAACGTCGCTGCACCCCCGACGCCGAACTACAGCTACATTGGCATCATCAGTCCGGAGAATCGCCTGGCTGACGTGGCATTGGTTCAGGATAAGAACAATAAAAACGTACTGAATGTTAACAAGGGCGATGTTCTAAGCGGCAGGTTTCGGGTGACCAGCATCTCTGAGAAAGAGTTGGTACTGACGGACACCACTTTGAAGATCAAACACACGATCGCGATGAGTGAAGGCGACAAAGGCGCCGCGGGTCCTCTGTCGCGCCCGACGCCACGAGTCGATGCAGAAGACGACGAACCATGATCGCTTCGAATGGCAAAGTTATGAATCTTGGACCAGCACGCGACCACAAGATATGCGGGTCGTGTCGATCGGGCTCAGCGCCGCTCTCCGATGGCATTTCGGTCGCCCGCAGGCGATCCGAGGGTGGTTACACGCTCGTGGCGCTGCTCGCGATGATGACCGTCGTCGCCTTGTTTGCGATGGCGGTAGCGCCGAGTGTGCGCCACCAATCGCAACGTGAGCTCGAGAAGGAAGCGATCTTTCGCGGCGAACAAGTTGCCGATGCGATTCGCGCTTATTACAAATATCGCTCGGCTATATCTCGCGGCGCAGGCGATCAAGCATTGCCTTCGTCGATGGACCAACTGCTACAGGGAATACCGATTCCAGGCGGATCGAAGAACCGGCAAATTCTTCGTGCATCTGCCGCGCGCGATCCGCTAACGATCGAAGGCGAATGGCGTTTCATCCTGCCGCGCACTGATGCGCTGATTGATTTTCAGCAGGCGGTAATGTTCTACGCGGGCAACATCGTACCTACCACTCAGGACCAGCAAATGGCGCAGTTGCAACAGTTTGCAGTCCCGCAGATCACCAGTATCACCAATCTTGGCCTGGCTTCTTCAACACGCAGCACTTCATCGATTGCCGACGATGCCACTGGTCCATTCGTCGGTGTTGCAAGTCGCAGTCGTCGTGATTCGGTGCTGACGTACTACGGCATCGAGCGACACGATCAGTGGATCTTCACGCCGCTGTTCCGTTAATAGAAAAGTTGGACCACCTCGTCCGCTACTAACATAATTCAAACTTCATCTCGCGTACTTCAACACCGCAACTCGTCGTGTATCTTTTGTGTGACGACAACTCGCAGAGCTGATCGGATCGAGTTGGACCACCCGCGCTGAGTCGAGTCGATGAGGCGCTGAAGCGAGTCGATCGCGCGCGTTGCCGATGAAAAAAATATTTTTGCAAAGAGTAATAAGTTATTGACATGAGAGACAATACCGTTTATATAGCAAGATGTTGTGCGCCGTTTACTCTAGCCCACAAGAGACAAGTAAGCACAGTATCTTGTGGGTAATGAAGAAACAAAAAAACTAAACTCGAAAGAAGGAGCACATAGAAGCTATGGCAACTAAAAAAGGTGGAAAGAAGGCCGCGAAGAAGGGCGGCGGAACCAAGAAGGCCGCGAAGAAGGGCGGAACCAAGAAAGCCGCAAAGAAGAGATAACCCGAACCAGCAGGTTACAGCACGAACCTTCCACCGGCGCACACAAACATCCGAAGGCCACGAGGCCTTACAAAAGAAACGACGAGACCTTCAAGCGAAGCTCGTCGTTTCTTTTTTGTTATAGGTCTCATACGACCTATTCGACCTATACTAGCTCATGCTCTCTGTCGCATTAGTTGAACCGGAGATTCCACCCAACACAGGCAACATCGCTCGGCTGTGCGCTGCCACCAACGTCCCGCTTCACATCGTCGGTGTTACAGGGTTTCGCATGGACGATCGTGCGCTGCGACGCGCGGGTCTCGACTACTGGCCCGAAGTGCGACTAACCCGTCACAAGGATCTCAATTCCTTCCACCAGTCGTTGCCGGAATCACGTTTCGTTTATCTCACGACCAAGGCCGACCGGCCCTACACTGACTGGATCTTCGAAGCTAATGACTGCCTCGTCTTTGGCCGCGAAACGCGCGGACTTCCCGATGAACTGCTGCGCGCGAACTGGCAAAACTGCCTGAAAATACCGATGCCGAATCCCAGGGTGCGCAGCCTGAACCTCGCCACTGCCGTGGGCATCGTCCTCTTCGAAGCCCTCCGCCAATTAGCCAATCCGTGAGATCCGTGGCTAAATGATTCCGAATGTCCGAAAGAAAAAACATCCGAAATATCGCAATTATTGCGCACGTCGACCATGGCAAGACCACGCTCGTCGATGCGATGTTGCGCCAGTCAGGCACTTTCCGCGAGAACGAACAGGTACGCGAACGTGTGATGGACTCGATGGATCTCGAGCGCGAGCGCGGGATCACGATCATGGCGAAGAACACGGCGGTCCGCTATCGCGACGTGAAGATCAACATCGTCGACACGCCCGGGCACGCAGACTTCGGGGGCGAAGTCGAACGAGTCCTGAAGATGGTCGACGGTGTGATGCTGCTGGTCGATGCTGCCGAAGGTTGTTTACCGCAAACGAGGTTTGTATTGCGCAAAGCGCTCGAAGCCCGCTTGCCCGCGATTGCCGTCGTCAACAAGATCGATCGCAGCGATGCTCGTCCTGCTGAGGTGGTGGATGAGATCTACGAATTGTTCCTGGATCTCGACGCGACGGACGAGCAGATCGAGTTTCCGATTCTCTACGCCGTCTCGCGCGAAGGAACGGCGAAGCGCAACCTGGAAGATCGATCAGACAATCTGCAACCACTCTTTGAGCAGATCGTCGACTCGATTCCAGTGCCGCGCGAGCTGCGCGCCGATTCGCTGCAACTGCTCGTCGCCAATCTCGACTACAACGATTACGTCGGCCGGCTTGCGATCGGTCGCATCTTCTCTGGCGAGATCAAGATCGGCGACCAAATCGCCGTCGTCAAACCCGATCGCTCGATACAGAAAACCAAAGTCACGCAGCTCTACGTCTTCGAGGGACTAAAACGAGAACCGGTCGAGCGTGCCGGCTTCGGCGAGATCGTTGCGCTCGCCGGCATTGAGAACATCAACATCGGCGACACGATCACGTCGCCTGATAATCCGCAGCCGTTGCCCGCGATCGCAGTGGACGAACCAACCATCGCGATGATCTTCGGCGTCAACAATTCGCCGTTCGCCGGGCGCGAAGGTAAGTACGTCACGTCACGCCAGCTCAAAGAACGACTCGACAAAGAAATTCTCGGCAATGTCGCGATCAGAGTTGAAGAGACCGAGTCGCCCGATCAGTTCAAAGTGTCGGGGCGCGGTGAGCTGCAGTTGGCGATCCTGATCGAGATGATGCGGCGCGAGGGTTATGAGCTCCAGGTGTCGAAGCCGGAAGCGATCACGCGCAAGGTGGACGGCAAGCTTCTGGAACCGATCGAGGCAGTTGTCGTCGACTGTCCTGACGAGTTCATCGGCGTCATCACCGAAGCGCTGGGCCGCCGCAAAGGGCAGATGACGAGAATGGTCAATCATGGAACGGGGCGCGTGCGGCTCGAGTTTGAGGCGCCGTCGCGAGGTTTGATCGGATTTCGTAACGAGTTTCTGACGGAGACGAAGGGGACCGGGTTGCTGAACACGATGTTCCTGCGTTGGGGAGAATGGCAGGGAGCTATGCGCGGGCGTTCTACGGGTTCGCTGGTCGCGGATCGCATGGGCGAGACCACGACGTACGCGCTCTTCAATCTCCAGGAACGCGGCACATTGTTCGTGCGGCCGGGAACGCGAGTCTATGAGGGCATGATCGTCGGTGAGAACGCGCGTGCGGTGGATCTGGATGTGAACGCGATCAAGGAGAAGAAGCTCACCAACATGCGCGCGTCGACGTCTGAGGAAGCGATGCGCCTCGTTCCGTCGAAAGAGTTGTCGTTGGAGCAGGCGTTGGAGTTCATCTCCGATGACGAGCTGGTCGAAGTGACGCCGCAAACGATTCGTCTGCGCAAACGCGTCCTCGCCGCCAACATGCGACCCAAGCGCAAGGAGTCTGAGGCGTAAAAGTTGTAGGGGTGGGGCGGCGGGGGGACCCCCCGAAAGGAATAAAAAACAGG
>JAICQI010000852.1 GCA_025937955.1 Pyrinomonadaceae bacterium | reverse complement strand
GCAGCTCGAGCGGCGGACCCGGGACTCTCGGACGGGCCGTCCTTATCCGCCGGAGCGGATCGGTCCCCTATGTAGCCTTGCTCCGGGTGGGGTTTGCCCGGCCACCGCGTCGCCGCGGTGCCGGTGCGCTCTTACCGCACCATTTCACCCATCACCCTTTCGGGCTGGTTTATTTTCTGTTGCACTTGTCGTCGCCCAACTGTCTGAATCTGACCATTCAGACCGTCAGGCGCCCCGCCGTTAGCGGGCTCGCTGCCCTATAGTGTTCGGACTTTCCTCTCCCGGCTTTCGCCGGCAGCGACCGCCCGACCTGTTCTCTTGCAAGGCGTTTGGATTATAGCAAACCAGTGTTCAACGGGTATAGCCAAGGTCAAATCGGCGTTAGCTAACCGAAGTACTTGAAACCAACCCGAAGGCTATTTGTCCACTTAGACCCCAAAAACAGCGCCACGGTTACAGAAGTTAGAGCGTGTGAGAGCGCGAGGGCGAAGAGGTTGGGTTGTTTTTGATAAATCGCCGCCCAAATCAGGCCGCCAATAAATGTGAGCACAAAGAGCAAAGGATTTGGCAGATGAATGACGGCAAATAGTAGCGCCACCAGCAGCACACTCTTCCATCCCTCGCCGGCTACAATCTGAGCACGACGGTTCAAAAATCCCTGCAGTGCATATTGCTGAAACAACGCCCAGAACGGCACCAGCAAAAACCGCCAACGAAACGGACGATCCGCGACCGAGAAACCGGAGACAACTACGATTACCGCAATAGCGATGATTGTCGGCAACAATAACAGCCAACTCGCCGCGATAAAGTTATCCATACGAAACCCAATATCGCGCAGCGTCTCACCATAAGCCCGATGAGAAAAGATCATCAAGGTCAACGCGAGCGCAACCGGAATCGCGAGCACAAACTTGTTCGAACCGGCGAAAGCAAGCACCACCCATTCGGCGATCAAACAGGAAACGACAACCGACACAATTTCCCATAGCGCCAACGTCGATGGTCTCAGGCCGTCCATCACCCTATCCGTTTTAAAATCCGTGTTCATCTGCGGCTCCAACTACCATCCGTTCGAACTTCAAATTCGATCGGGTCTCCGAGTAACTGCAACGTGTAACGCGCTCCCTTGCCACTCGAATGCAGCGCATACACTCTCGCCTCGTGCACGCCTGGACTCAGACCCGCGACCGGAAAACTGTAGCCGTTCCACTCGTCCCTGGACCATCCTGCTGCTAACACGTCAGGCCGCGAAAGAGAGGCCACTTGCGTCCCGACAAGCTTTCCATCGACGAACAGTTGGACCTCAACGCGTCGCCACGGGTCCGCATCGCTGACAACCCACCCCGCGATACTCTGCGACGCCGTAACCGCTTCACCCCAACCATGAAAATTAGGCGGAAAAGCCTTCAGGTAGACCACGAGCGCAATCGTGGCCACCAGAATCGTCTCGAGTACAGATTTAGCGATTAGCAGATTTACGAGTTGGGGCTTCTGCATAGATCGGGAAACTCGTTCCTGACAAGCTCTTCAACTTCATCGGCGGTCGCCGCAGCCAGACATCTCAACGCGATCGCGCGCACGTCATTGGCATTCACCTGCGACAGCACAGCCCTGACGCGTGGGATCATCGCCGGCGTCATGCTCAGATCAATCGCACCCATCCCAACCAGTAACGCTGCATAAACCGGTGTCGATGCCATCTCACCACACACGATCACCGGAATACCTGCGTTTTTCGCTGCCTCGAGGGTGCGGTTGATGCCGTAAAGCACCGCCGGGTGCAAGGTGCGAAACCACTCCGAAACCTTGTCGTTCCCTCGATCGACGGCCAGCGTGTATTGGACCAGATCGTTTGTCCCCAGCTCGAAAAAGTCTACTTCACTGGCTATTTTTTCTGCCGTCAGAACTGCGGAAGGAACTTCGATCATCACCCCGATCTCGACTGCGGCGCAGGGCTCGTTCTCGGCTTGCAAGCGTTCGAGCTCTTCGTCGATTACTCGTTTAGCCCTGCGCACGTCAGCAACGTCTGCCACCATCGGGATTACCAGACTAAGCCGTCCCGCCGCAGCCGCACGCAGAATCGCACGAACCTGCGTGCGCATGATCTCCTGGTGGCGCAGACTGAAACGCACCGCGCGCAGGCCCAACGCAGGGTTCCGCTCCCGCTCCTTCATCTCGGGCCCGACCTCGCCACCAACATCGAACAGTCGCACGATAGCGCCATACTCTCCCGCCGCCTCGGCAAGCAATTTATATGTTTCGAATTGCTCGACGTCCGAAGTCATCAAACCAGGGCGCGACAAGAGAAACTCGGAACGAAACAATCCCACGCCACACGCGCCGAAATTACTCACCGCGTGGAACTCCGTAGGCAGTTCTACATTCGCTCGCAATGAGATCTCGACGCCGTCAAGTGTCTTTACGGGTCCGGATTCGACCGCGCCCGGCGGCGCCGGAGCTGGATCCGCACTCGTGAACTGATACTGCGCGATAGTTTCTTCAGCCGGATGCAGGACGACTTCACCACGCCGCGCATCGACAATGATCCGATCGCCAGTACGCGTACGCTGGTAGAAGTCACGAAGTCCGACAACAGAGGTAAGTCCCAACCCGCGGGCGATGATCGCCATATGTGAAGTCCAACCACCAGCGTCAGTGGCGATTGCCTTGACGTG
>JAICQI010000252.1 GCA_025937955.1 Pyrinomonadaceae bacterium | reverse complement strand
CGGCCCAGGTGCATTCAAGATGGACTGGGCGCTCGACGGCCCGGTACCCTGGAGCGCTAGCGACTGCAATCAGGCTGCGACAGTTCATCTCGGCGGATCTTTCGCAGAGATTCTGGAATCGGAAAAAGCGGCATGGCGAGGCGATCCGAATAACACGCCATTTATCCTTGTTTGCCAACCAAGCCTGTTTGATTACACAAGGGCGCCGGCAGGCAAACACACGCTTTGGGCCTACTGTCATGTGCCGCACGGTTCGAATCGCGACATGTCTGAGCAGATCGAAAATCAAATCGAGCGGTTTGCGCCCGGTTTTCGGAAGCTCGTGCTGGCGCGAACTTTGATGTCGCCGGTTGAGCTCGAGCAGCACAATCCGAATCTGGTCGGTGGCGACATCAACGGCGGCGCTCAAATTCTGAGCCAGTTGTTCACGCGCCCGACGCTTCGCAACTATCGCACTCCGCTTAACGGAATTTATCTTTGCTCATCGTCAACGCCCCCCGGTGGCGGCGTCCACGGCATGTGCGGTTATCACGCGGCACGTGTCGCACTGCGGAGACACGGATGAAAGATGAACGCGGATAGATTTAGCCGTTGTGTGCTTTTTGTGCCTCTTTGTGGCTAAAATAAACGCGCATGGAACAGCCGAAGCCCACACGCCTTATCGTCGGCATCACTGGTGCGACCGGAACGATCTTCGGTGTGCGACTGCTGCAGATGCTGCACGGGTCGGGAGTGGAAACACATCTGGTCGTTAGCAAGTGGGCGGCGCGCACGCTCACGCACGAAACCCCATACTCGCTGAAGTACGTACAAAGCCTGGCCACGCAGAGTCACGGCATCGGTGCGCAGGGCGCAGCGATCTCCAGTGGCTCGTTTGTGACGTTGGGAATGGTGATCGCGCCGTGCAGCATGCGCACGCTCGCCGCTATCGCACACGGGCTGGGCGACAACCTGATTCATCGCGCCGCCGACGTGATTCTCAAAGAACGACGCAAGCTCGTCCTCGTGGTGCGCGAGTCACCGTTCAACGAGATACATCTCGAGAACATGTTAAAGCTGGCGCGCATGGGCGTAGTCATACTTCCTCCCATGCCCGCGTTCTACAACAACCCCCAGAACCTCGACGACATGATCAATCACATCACAATGCGTGTGATCGATCAGTTTGACATCCATCTCGACGTCATGAATCGCTGGGATGGCGTGTTACTCGATCGCTCGCGAAGATCTGAAACGGAGTAGGGAGAGAATCATGGGTGAGATGGTCCAATTTCCATTTGCAGGCGGTACGACTGGCGGGTATCTGTCTGAACCGAAGAATGGCAGTGGTCCAGGCGTGGTAGTGATTCAGGAGTGGTGGGGACTGGTGGATCACATCAAGGACGTTTGCGACCGCTTTGCCGCGGAAGGTTTTGTCGCGCTCGCTCCCGATCTCTATCACGGCAAGTCGGCGAAATCTCCCGACGAAGCAGGCAAGCTGATGATGGCGATGCGCATCGACGAAGCAGAACGCGACTTGGGCGCTGCCGTCGACTATCTTTCCACGCTCGACTCGACCGCAAGTAAGAAAGCCGGCGTGGTCGGATTCTGCATGGGCGGCGCACTCGCGCTGTACACGGCCACCAAAAACCCGAAGGTCGGCGCATGCGTAGTGTTCTATGGTGGACATCCGAAAGTTAAACCCGATCTGCCGAACCTGAACGCGCCTGTGTTGGGTTTGTACGCTGAGAAAGATGGCTTTGTTACCCCTGAGTTGGCACGCGATCTCGAGCGCCAGTTAAAGGATCTCGGCAAGCAGATCGAAGTAAAAATCTACAAAGGCGCGGATCACGCGTTTTTCAACGACACGCGCCCGGAAGTTTATAACGCTGAAGCCGCCACTGATGCGTGGCAGCGGACGGTCGAATTCCTGCGCCAGCATTTATCCGTGTAATCCGTGTTAATCTGTGGCATGTAATCAGTAGTAGTCCGTCTCTACAGCTCCATCTCTATCACAATTAAAAGGAACTTGTTTATGACCTTGTCTTCGTGCGCATTGTCTGTGATCTCGATGCTCGTGCTACTGCCGTTCGGCGTAGCTGCTCAGGAACCACCGAGACCGCCAGCATCGCCATCGCCAACTCCGGCCGCAACCGCAAGCCCATCGCCGACACCGACACCTGACGCGTCACCGACGCCGCGCGATCCGATGTCGACTCCGACGTTCAACGGGCTCCGATTCCGATCGATTGGACCAGCATTCACTTCGGGACGCGTCAGCGGTTTTGCAGTCGATCCGACCAATCCTTCGCGTTACTACGTTGCAGTTGCATCGGGAGGCGTGTGGAAGACAATCAACGCAGGCATCACCTGGACGCCTGTGTTCGACAACGAAGCCTCTTACTCGATCGGCGCCATCGCGCTCGATCCGAAGAACCCACTCACCGTTTGGGTCGGAACGGGCGAGAACAACAGCCAGCGCAGCGTTTCGTATGGTAACGGTCTGTATAAATCGGAGGATGGTGGCAGGACCTGGAGAAACGTCGGTCTAAAAACTTCCGAGCACATCGGCCGCATCGCGATCGATCCGAAAGACTCAAACATTGTTTACGTTGCGTCGCAGGGACCGTTGTGGGGGCCTGGCGGCGAACGCGGACTTTTCAAAACCACTGACGGCGGCAAAACCTGGAAGAACATTCTCAACATCAGCGAGAACACCGGCGTTACCGACGTGGTCATCGATCCGAACGATCCAAACACGATTTACTGTGCTTCATATCAACGCCGGCGCCACATGTGGACGCTGATCAACGGTGGTCCGGAGAGCGCGATGTACAAGTCGACAGACGCCGGTGCTACCTGGAACAAGTTGCGCGCTGGCTTGCCGACAGTTGAGCTCGGTCGCATCGGTCTCGCCATCTCTCCGGTCGATTCAAACGTGATCTATGCGACTGTTGAGGCGGCCGATCGCAGAGGCGGAATCTTTCGCTCGGGCGATCGGGGCGGCAGTTGGGAGCGGCGCAATGAGTTTGACGCGACGGCGATGTACTACTCGCGCATCGTCGCCGATCCGAAAGACGTGGATCGCATCTACGTCATGAACGTGTTTCTGATGGTTTCAGACGATGGCGGGCGCACGTTGCGACGGCTCGGCGAAAGAAACAAGCACGTCGACAATCACGACATCTGGATCAATCCCGCAAACACGGACCATTACCTGGTCGGTTCTGATGGTGGTATTTACGAGAGCTTCGATCGCGGCCAGCACTGGGACTTCAAACAAAACCTTCCGGTGCCGCAGTTTTACGACATCACCACGGACAACGCGAAACCGTTCTATAACGTTTATGGCGGCACACAGGACAACTTCAGCTTTGGTGGTCCATCACGCACACGTAGTGCTTCCGGCATCACCAACGCCGACTGGTTTGTCACCAACGGTGGCGACGGGTTCCGTTCGCAAGTCGATCCGGAAGACCCGAATACGATCTACGCGACACTGCAACACGGTGTGATCGTTCGCTTCGACAAGCGGACGGGACAACGTATTGGTATTCAACCGCAACCTGAGCGTAATGAAGATCCCCCGCGTTGGAATTGGGATTCACCATTCATCATCAGCCCACACTCACGCACGCGACTCTACATGGCGTCGGAAAAACTCTATCGCAGCGACGACCGTGGCGACACGTGGCAACTGATTAGCGGCCCACTCTCGCGCGGGCTCGATCGCGATAAGTTGCCCGTGATGGGCAAAGTTTGGGGCATCGACGCGGTTGCGAAAAACGCTTCAACGGCACACTTCGGCAACGCTTCGGCGCTCGCCGAATCGCAGAAGAAAGAAGGTCTGATTTACGTCGGCACTGATGATGGACTGGTCCAAGTCACTGAAGACGGCGGCAAGAACTGGCGCAAGATCGAGAAGTTTCCCGGCGTCGCAGAGATGGCTTACGTCAGCCGCATCATTACCTCCAATCACGATGCCAACACTGCTTACGTAGCTTTTGAAAATCACCAGAACAACGACTTCAAACCTTACCTGCTGAAAACCACAGACGCGGGAAGGACGTGGACTTCGTTAAGCAGCAATTTGCCGAAGAACCATCCGGTGTGGGCGATCGCGGAAGATCACGTCAATCCAAATCTGCTCTTCACCGGCACTGAGTTTGGTCTGTACTTCTCGATCGACGGCGGCCAGAAGTGGATTCAACTTAAAGGTGGTCTGCCTACGATCCAGGTCCGCGATCTCAACATTCAGAAACGCGAGAACGATCTGGTTGTCGGTACATTCGGACGCGGCATTTACATTCTCGACAACTACACGCCGCTCCGTTTCATAAAACCTGAAACATTGAGACAGGAAGCAGCGGTGTTTCCGGTAAAAGACGCCTTGATGTTCATTCAAACGCAACCGCTTGGCGGCCGCGGTAAGAGTTTTCAGGGCGAGCGATTTTATACAGCTGACAACCCGCCCTTTGGCGCGACCGTAACGTGGTATCTGAAGGACGCGCTCAAGACGCGGAAAGAGAAACGACAGGAGAGCGAGCGCGAAGCGGAAAGGAAAGGCGCGCCGGTGGGTTGGCCCACGCGTGCTGAGCTACGCGCCGAGGAAGAGGAAGAACCGCCGGCGATCGTTCTTACGATCACTGATGCTTCCGGCAATGTCGTGCGACGGCTGACTGGTCCAGTGGCAGCGGGAATCCAGCGTCTGACGTGGGATCTACGGTATCCCGCGGCAAATCTCCCCGCGCCACCACCGGCCGATGCGGATTTTGATTTCGAACCTCCTTCAGGTCCGCTCGTCATGCCGGGAACTTACAAAGCTCAACTGGCAAAACGTGTAGATGGTGTTGTCACTCCACTTGGACCACCACAGGAGTTTCAGGTGACGGTCGAAGGTCAGGAGGCGATGTCGACTGCCGATCACACCGCGTTAGTGGAGTTCCAGCAGAAAGCAGCACGCTTACAGCGCGCGGCCACTGGCGCTACGCAAGCCGCAACCCAGCTCAAACCGCGACTGGTGGCGATTAAACGCGCGATTGCGGAAACGCCTTCATTGCCGCAGCGGCTGCATGACGATGCCACAGCGCTCGATAAACGAACGAACGAGATCTTGCTGGCTTTGAGTGGTGACACCGCAGCACGACGGCGCAACATGAACACGTCACCATCGATCAACGATCGAGTCGGCTACGTCGTGGGCGCGCAACGCATGTCCATCTCGCGTCCTACTCAAACTCAGATCAATCAATACAACGCGGCGGCGCAGGATTTCGAAGCTGTGCTGACCCAACTGCGGCAACTGATCGAAGTCGATTTGGCGAGACTCGAGAAACAACTCGAGGCAGCCGGTGCACCCTGGACTCCTGGACGGATCCCCGAGTGGAGAAATCAGTAAAAATCCGCGTTCATTTGTGGCTAAAAACGGAGATACGAAATGAAGCGTCTGAGTGTCTTACTGTTGTTGTTCCTCTGCCTTTCCACGGCTCAAGCCCAGAACATCACGGAAAAAGTCGCGGGCATGGAGAAGTTTCCGGGCTTCTTCACGTTTTACTGGGACGCCAAAGCAGGAAAGATCTGGCTGGAGATCGACAAGTGGAACAGCGAGTTTCTCTACGTCGAATCTTTGCCCGCTGGGATCGGCTCGAACGACATCGGTCTCGATCGCGGTCAGCTCGGCAGCAGCGCGATTGTACGTTTCGATCGCACCGGGCCGCGCGTTTTGCTAGTGGCGCCGAACTACAATTTTCGCGCCACCAGCAACAATGCGGACGAACGTCTTGCCGTCCGAGATGCTTTCGCGGAGTCAACATTGTGGGGCTTCGAGGTTGCCGCTGAAGAAGGCAATCGCGTTCTGGTTGACGCGACAAAATTCTATCTTCGCGACGTTCACCAGGTCACCAATACGTTGCAAAGGGGACAGCAGGGCACATATCGACTCGATGAAACTCGCAGCACGTTCTATCTTCCAAACACAAAAAACTTTCCGCAAAACACAGAAGTCGAAACCACGCTGACTTTCACGGGCGAACCAACAGGACAATACGTGCGACAAGTCGTGCCGGTGCCGGAAGCGATCACGGTGCGCGAACGTCACTCGTTCGTGCAACTTCCACCAGCCGGGTTCAAGCCGAGAGTTTTAGATCCGCGCGCAGGATATTTCGGCATCGACTACATGGATTTCGCGACGCCGATCGAGGAGCCCGTAACAAAGCGCTACATCGCTCGTCATCGTTTACAAAAGAAGGATCCGAGTGCGCGTGTAAGCGAAGCAGTGGAGCCGATTGTTTACTACGTTGATCGCGGCGCGCCGGAGCCGGTGCGTTCTGCGTTGCTCGAAGGCGCGCGCTGGTGGAGCCAGGCGTTCGAAGCACTTGGTTACAAGGACGCGTTTCGCGTTGAGGTGATGCCGCCTGACGTTGATCCGATGGACGTACGTTACAACGTCATCCAATGGGTGCATCGATCGACGAGAGGATGGTCGTATGGCAACGCGCTCGTTGATCCGCGCACCGGTGAGATTATCCAGGGACGCGTTTCGCTCGGCTCGTTGCGCGACCGCCAGGATTTTCTGATCGCCGAAGGCTTGCTTGCTCCATACGACAAAACAAATACCGCCTCGCCAAAGCTTCTCGAAATGGTGTTGGCTCGCTTGCGACAACTCTCCGCGCACGAGGTGGGCCACACGTTGGGACTGCAACACAACTACGCTGCGAGCCCCGTCAATCGCGCGTCGGTGATGGACTATCCCGCGCCACGCGCAAAGTTAGGCGCCGATGGCGTGCCCGATTTGTCTGACGCGTACGCGAAAGGGATCGGTGAGTGGGACAAAGTCGCGATCGCTTATGGCTATCAGGACTTCGCTCCTGGAACTGACGAAGCAGCCGCACTCGATCGCACCTTAAGCGAGGCGTTCGCGCGCGGCCTGATGTACCTGACCGATCAGGACGCGAGGCCACCGAGTAGCTCGAGCTCAGTGGCCCATCTCTGGGACAACGGCTCGAATGCTATCGACGAGCTAAACAGTGTCATGAAGGTGCGCGCGGCTGCGTTGCGACGCTTTGGCGAGAACAATATTCGCGAAGGCGCGCCGATGGCGACGATCGAAGACGTACTCGTGCCGATCTACATGTATCACCGTTACCAGGTGGAAGCCGCGGCGAAGGTGATTGGCGGACAGGACTACACTTTCAGTCTTAAAGGGAAGGGCGACCGCAATCCGCAGATTATTTCTCCCGAAGAGCAGCGGCGCGCACTCGCTGCGGTGCTCGAGACGCTCAAGCCTGAAGCGCTGGCGATGCCGGAGTCGTTGCTGCGTTTGATTCCGCCGCGTCCGTCGGGTTATGCGCGAAACCGCGAGACGTTTCGCATTCGCACGCATCCGGTTTTTGACGCGCTGGCGCCCGCAGAGGCAGCGGCGGATCACGTCAGCGGATTTTTGCTGAACCAGGAACGAGCGGCGCGGCTGATCCAGTTTCATGCTCGCGATCCGCGCAATCCCGGTCTAGCTGAAGTGATCGATCGCATACTGGCGGCAACGTGGAAAGCACGCGCGGCTGCGGGTCATGCAGGCGAGATACAACGTAGCGTCGAAATGATTGTGCTTGTTGATTTGATGGCGTTGGCGTCGGGTGAGCGCGCGTCGAATCAGGTACGTGCGATCGCGTCGTGGAAGTTGGGCCAACTGAAGAATTGGTTGACGTCGCAAAGTCGATTGGGAGCGGATGAAAACCGGCACGCGTTTCTGTTTTATGCGATCGGTCAGATCAAACGCTTCCAGGACGACCCAAAGAAGATGAACCTCACGCCGCCACAGGCGCCACCGGATGGACAGCCCATCGGCATGGATGATGGATGTCGCTATAAATGGTGAAGATTTTTAATTCG
>JAICQI010000979.1 GCA_025937955.1 Pyrinomonadaceae bacterium | reverse complement strand
GAGACGAATGAAGCCACTGAAGAAGCAGTGTTGAGCGGGTGGCAGGAACTGTTGGACCAGCATCACGCCCTCGCTGACTCGTGGTTTGCGACTAATGAGCAGGACCAGGCGAAGCTGCGTGAGTTTCGTCATCAACTGCCGGTGCTGATGAACGAATGGTTCGCGCATTACCGGCAACGAAAAGTCTCGACAGACATGGCAGTGCCCGACGAAGCTTTTCCCGAACTGTTTCGTTTATATAAGGAGACTCTGCAATCGAGCGGGATGCGCTATACGATCTTCGGCCACATCGGCGACAACCACGTCCACGTCAACATCCTGCCACGCGACGACGCCGAAGGCGCCCGCGCGCGCGAGTTGTACGTTCAATTTCTCAAATACGCCGCCTCGGTGGGCGGCACACTCTCCGCGGAACACGGCGTGGGCAAACTCAAACGCGACTATCTCCATTTCTTCTACAATGACCAGCAACTGCGCGAGATGGCCAGGTTGAAGAAGGCTTTCGATCAAAACGGTATCTTAGGACGTGACAACATTTTCTCTGAGGAGCTTCTCATTCAGGTAAGATAAGCTCGGTATTTATTTTGAGCCTTTTTTGTGGCTATGCTTCGTTTCACAACAGCTGGAGAGTCGCACGGACGATCGTTGATTGCGATCGTTGAGGGATTGCCTGCGGGGTTGCCTGTCGATCAGGAACTCATCGACAACGAGTTGCGACGGCGCCAGCTTGGCTATGGGCGCGGTGGGCGCATGAAGATCGAGCGCGACCATGCCGAGATACTGACGGGCGTCAGGCATGGTCTCACGCTCGGCTCGCCACTCACCTTATTTATAGAAAACAAAGATTGGCCCAACTGGACCGACGTTATGGCCGCGGAGCCACGCGAACTCGCGCCGGAGAAGTCGCGCCGGCTGAAACGGCCGCGACCGGGTCACGCAGATCTGCCGGGCGGGTTGAAGTACGACGTTCGCGATCTGCGCAACATTCTCGAACGTGCTTCGGCCCGCGAGACTACGGCGCGTGTCGCATGTGGCGCGCTTGCGAAACAGTTGTTGGCGGTGTTTGGTGTCGAGGTTCGCAGTCACGTGATCCAACTCGGCGGCATTCCCGACGCGCCACTCGAGCTGAGCTGGGAACAGATTGCCGCGATTTCCGACGACGCGCCTTTGCACTGCGCTGATGACGATGCGCAACAAAGAATGATCGAACTCATCGACGAAACTCGGAAGAGGGGCGACACGCTCGGCGGCATCTTTGAAGTCGCGGCGCGCGGAGTGGTGCCCGGATTGGGTTCGCACACATCTTGGGATTTAAAGCTCGACGGGTTGCTGGCGCAAGCTGTGATGTCAATTCCCGCGGTGAAGGCGGTCGCGATTGGAGCGGGAGCGGAGGCGAGCAGTTTGCCGGGCTCTGAAGTACACGACGAAATCGCATATAACAACGAGACGCGTGAGTTTATTCGCGAGACAAACCGCGCCGGCGGCCTCGAAGGCGGGATCACAAACGGCGAACAGATCCGCATACGCGGTCATCTAAAGCCGCTCTCGACTTTGCG
>JAICQI010000982.1 GCA_025937955.1 Pyrinomonadaceae bacterium | reverse complement strand
GGCGCGCCTTTGGCCTGGCCGGGTCCGAGGTCCATTGGTCCCATCTCGTCAAGTAACAGAAATGGATCGAAGTCTGAAAACGACGCTTGCGGGAAAGGACGCCGGACGAGAAAGCCCGCGCCTTCGAAAGTTTCAATACTGTTCACGACTCCGGCGACGGTTCGCGTGCCAGGAGTCTCCTGGTTCTTCACTGTTGACATACATCTCCTCTCTTACCTTGTTCCTGCCGCCTCGTAACCGATCTTCTTCAACAACCGGATAAGCGTCTCGCGTTCGGCTTTGCTCAGCGAAGCGGACACGAGCTGTTCCATGTCTTCGGCGTGATCGGCGTACACGCGTGCGATTAGTTTTCTGCCTTCTTTTGTCAAATGAACGATCTTTGCGCGCCGGTCAGTACCGGACGCGCGCCGTTCGACCAATGCCCTGGACTCGAGCCGATCGACGGCGACGGTTATCGATCCGCTCGTCAGCAGGACTTTCTTCCCGATTTCGTTAATTGGCAGCGGTCCTTTATGAAGCAGCGCTTCAAGCACGGCGAAATCGCTACCACACATCTCGAGCTCTGCAATGCTGTGTTCAGCATACGCCTCAACCGCCCGCGCCGCCTTCCACAGCACCAGGAAGACATGCACCCCACTCCCGCCTTTTAACGATTGCAGATTATTTGCGTTCATTTGTCTTGACGTCAAGATACTTTAGATCGAGATGCGCGTCAAGGCTTCAACTGTAGTGGCCACCCCGGCAATGAAGTCCGAGGGGTGGCCACGGAGGGCCACCCCTACAACTGGCAATAAAGGGCGCTGCATGGCAAACTACCGGGAAAATTGATGCCACCATGACGATCGGACACAACAGCACGGCGCATTTTCGGAACTGCAATATCTGCGAAGCGATCTGCGGGATCGAAATCACCGTCCAGGGTGAGCGGCGTCTGGACATCCGTGGTGACAAAGACGATCCGTTCAGCCGCGGCTATATCTGCCCGAAAGCCGTTGCCTTACAAGATTTTCATTACGACAAAGACCGCCTCCGATATCCCGTGCGTCGCACTGCAAACGGTTGGCAGCGCATCGGATGGGACGAAGCCTTCGACGAGGTGGCGCAAAATCTCAAACGCATTAACGCGACGTATGGAAAGAGCTCGATCGCTACGTATCTCGGCAATCCGAACGTTCACAACTACGGCGCCATACTGTTCGCGCCCCCGTTCCTTCGCAGCCTTCACACGCGCAACAAATTCTCAGCCACATCAGTGGATCAACTGGCCCATCACCTGTCAGCTTACCTGATGTTTGGTCACCAACTACTGCTCCCCGTGCCGGACCTCGAGCGCACCAAATTCTTCCTGATCCTCGGCGCGAATCCGGTGGTTTCAAATGGAAGCATGATGACTGCTCCCGGCATGAACCGGAGACTTCAGGAGATTCGCCAGCGCGGTGGCAAAGTAATACTCATCGATCCGCGCCACAACGAAACGGCGCGATTCGCGGACCAGCATCTGTTTATTCGCCCTGGGACGGACGTGCTCTTGTTGCTGGCGTTGCTGCACGT
>JAICQI010000882.1 GCA_025937955.1 Pyrinomonadaceae bacterium | reverse complement strand
TTGGAGATGGCTGATTCAAGAGTCACCATCCCAATGAAAGGTATGGCTGAAAGTTTAAATGTCGCAGTAGCCGCAGGTATTCTCTTGTTCGAAGCAGGACGTCAAAGGGCGCAATTGTAGGGGCGGCCCTCCGTGGCCGCCCCAGTTGCCGGACGCTGGGGCGGCCACGGAGTGCCGCCCCTACAATTGCGCCCTTTGACGTCCTGCTTCGAACAAGAGAATACCTGCGGCTACTGCGACATTTAAACTTTCAGCCATACCTTTCATCTGGATGGTGACTCTTGAATCAGCCAGTTCCAACTCTTCGGGGGTGAAGCCGGTTGATTCTGGTCCAAGCAGCAACGCGCGCGGTGTGGTCCAATCTAACGCGGTGTAAGGCGTTGTCGCTTCAACGTCAGCAGAAACCGTTGTGATGTTGTGACGGCGGCACCACTCGATCGTTTCCGCGTAGTCCGGTCTACTCCAGATCGGCAGCCTGAACGCAGATCCCATCGCACCACGCAAAGACTTCGGCGAAAACGGATCGCTCGTGTTCCTGGTCGTGATTACTCCCGTGGCTCCCGCCGCCTCTGCCGTACGCAGAATCGCGCCAACGTTCACAGGATTGTTGATTTGATGTAACACCACCAGCAGCGGATTGGCGCTGAGGCTTGCAGCCAGCCGCGCTTCGGAAGACTCAGGCCGCTCCGCCAGCACGATGATGCCCTGCGGCGTCTTCGTATACGAAACGGACTCCAGCAACTTCTCGCTAACCGACGCAACTCGTTTCGCCACCTTTGACAGCCCATCGATCGCTTCCGCCGCGCGCTCTTTGCGCCACAACTCTTCCGAAACAACCACCGCCTCGATCTCGAGATTCGAGCGGTGCGCCTCTTCACACAGACGCAATCCCTCGACAAAGATCAGTTCTTCGATCTTTCCGTCGCGAACAGCGCGCACTTTGCGGAGCAGGGAATTATCACGACTGGTGATGCGCATGCTCAAAAGGCGATCTCCGTCCAGATGGGCCAGTGATCTGAAACACTCAACGGTCGCGCGACTCCCCAACGGTCAATCTTTACGCCGCGGACGAAGATCCAATCCGCGTGCATTCTCAAGCCACCGCCACGCCACGTTGCGGTCCCGGTCGGAAAAGGTGTCGTGTACCCTCGAGACTCGAGAAACTTCCGCGTGTCAATGCACTTCTGTCGCGATAGCGTGTTGAAGTCGCCGAGAATGATCGTCGGAACAGTTGCCGCTTCAGCCTGCGCCGCAACAACTTCGAGTTGAGCCAACTGGCCATTGATAGCCGCGTGTGGATCGACGTGCGCGTTGAAGAAGCGAAGCTGATGTGGTCCAACTGCGAGTGTTGCCGCAATCGCCAGACGCGGACGCCAGGGACACTCGTGCCACGGCAGATCGATCCGCGTAACATCCGTCATTGGCAAACGACTCAGAAGCGCCACGCCCGTATCGCCGCTGTCGTGCATGTCGATCGGTTCCTCGAAGTCGAGCCACCACTGGCGCTTAACCGGCGCAACACCACGCGGAAGTCCGGTCGCCTCATGCATCACGCTCATGCCTAATTCAGCCGCAAGCTCCTTCGCGACATGGTGACCACCGCTGCGCTGCGTACGGAGATCCGCCTCTTGTAAAGCGAGTACATCGACGCGTGGTAACAAACCGCCATCCGAAAATGCTCGTGCGGCGGCAGAAATCTGTCGAGCCACGTGTTCCGACCGGCGGGTTAAGCTCATCAATCCCATTTTGCGACGCAGCCCGCCGGTGATCAGATAAGGTCCGCGTGCGTAGCGAATGTTGTAAGATGCGACGACGAGCTTGTCCATGTTATGGATATATCATGAGTCACATAGTCATTGCAGTTGTAGACGATATGTTTTTTGCTTCGAAGATCCGTGCGGTAGCGGAGGCTGTCGGTACGGAGATCAGTTTCCCACGAAGCAAAGAGGCGTTAATGCAGAAGGTGCGTGAGACGAAGCCGCGATTGGTTATCGTCGATCTGCATAATCAGAAGATCGATCCGAATGAGTTGGCGCAGGAGCTTACTGGAATTCGGCTGCTTGGGTTCTTCTCACACGTGCAAACGGAGTTGCAGCGAAACGCAATCGCGGCGGGTTTCGATCAGGTGATACCACGATCAGTCTTCGCCCGCGACTTACCAAAAATATTAGCCGCGGATGACGCGGATTAAATCCGGATTTCATCCGCGGCATTTGCGTTACCCAACTGTCGCGGGTGCAATCACCTCATGGATTGAGCGTACCTCGCGTACCAGGTCGTCATACTGCTCGAGCGTTAACGCTTGTGCACCGTCTGATAACGCGTGCTCCGGCTGATCGTGAACTTCGACGATCAATCCATCCGCGCCTACCGCGACACCTGCGCGAGCCAGCGGTGTCACCATGAAGTTACGCCCAGTCCCGTGCGAAGGATCGACGATCACCGGCAAGTGCGAAATACGCCTCACCGCGGGTATCGCCGACAGGTCC
>JAICQI010000413.1 GCA_025937955.1 Pyrinomonadaceae bacterium | reverse complement strand
GAGTTGAAGATGATCCAGAAAATTATTATCGCGATCGAGACGCCGATAAACTTCCAGCTACCGCCAAACTCAGCAATCAGGTCCGCGGCGCGATCGGCGAGCGTCAGGCGAGCTTTTTCTTCTTCGTTCGCGTTACGTGAAACTCGCGAGCGCAGCAGGTCGTCTGTTCGTCGCAGCCTGTCGGTGAGCGCGCTGAGCATCTCGAGTGCGACATCGGGATTGGTGCGAACGAAAGAAAGAAACGCGTCGCGAGAGAGAATCGCGAGACGTGCATCTTCGATCACCTGGGCATCAGCGGATCGCTGTCGACCGTCGATGATCGACATCTCGCCAAAGAAGTCACCCTGCGCAAGCTCCGCGAGCGTGAGCTCCTGCTTGTCGTCATCGCGAATGCTGATGCGCACGCGTCCGCTCTCGATGAGATACATCCCATCGCCCTTGTCACCCTGTTGAAAGAGACGCGTATTGCGCGGCACGATCTTGTCGGAAAGCAGATTGCGCAACTCTATCGCCGCCGCATCGTCGAGCGAAGCGAAGAGTGGCACCGAGCGAAGCGCCTCGAGCGTCATTTGGCTAGCGGGCTGTGACATAGCATCCTCCAACAGTGGGGTGGCCACGGAGGGCCACCCCTACAAAAACATTCACATTCAAATATTTCCGTCGCGTTTTGTAGAGGTGGCCCTCCGTGGCCACCCCATCTGACCTACACAATTCGTCCGTCTTTCATGAACACGATTCGATCGGCGAAGCTATTGGCCAGTTCCTGATCATGCGTGACCATCAGCACCGTCAGAGAATCCTGATTGACCATCTCGCGCAGCAGCGCGAGCAGCTCGTGCGCGCGAATCGAATCGAGGTTTCCGGTGGGCTCATCCGCCAGTAACACCTTCGGATTGTTCGCAAGCGCCCGCGCGATGGCGACGCGCTGCTGCTCCCCACCGGAAAGTTCTGACGGTTTGTGCTCCATACGATCCGCGAGACCAACGCGCGCCAGCAGCTCACGCGAACGCGCGCGCCGTTGTTGCCCACGCAATCCTCCGAACGCCAGCGCCAGCGAAACGTTCTCGCGCGCTGTCATGGTCGGAATCAGATTGAAGTTCTGAAAGATCATCCCGACCGAGAAACGCCGGTAACGAGCCATCTCTTTCTTCGTAAACGGACCCAAAGGTCTCGACGCAAAATACACTTCACCCTGCGTCGGGTGATCGAGCCCACCGAGCATGTTTAGTAAAGTCGATTTACCGGAGCCGGAAGTGCCTTGAATCGCGACAAACTCGCCTTCGCCAATCTCCAGCGACACGTTGTCGAGGGCAGTAACATTGTTGCTGCCCATCTGATAGATCTTGGACACTTCCTGCGCGGCTAGGAGGGCGGGCATCAGTGCCTACTCACCCTCCATAACTCAAAACGTTCGTCCTCAAAGCCTTTCAACGACATATCAAACTCGACCGCCGCTAAACCCTCCGCTGCAATCAACTCACGAACTTTCGGATCCTCGTAAACAGAGCCTGAGATTATCACGTCAGTGCCCGACGACAGACCTTCGAGACGTGCAGCCATGTTCACAGTCGAGCCGAAATAGTCGAGCCGATCGTTCAGTGTTACGGCGATGCACGGACCCGTGTTCAATCCGGCTTTCAGTTGCAACGGCATGCCGCCGTCAGCCGGCTCGGCGAGCGCACGTTGCACTTCGAGCATCGCGATCAGACCGTCAGCGGCGGATCGAAACACCGCCATTACTGCGTCGCCGATCGTTTTCACAACCGCGCCGTCGTGCTCGGTTACTGCTTTCCGCACCACGTCGAAGTGGCTCATCACGCGGCCAAACGCAGTCGCGTCACCGATCTCTCGATAGAGTTGTGTCGAATGACGCAGATCCGTGAAGAGCACTGTCAACGTTCCCACTGAGATCTGTTCACCCGGTCGCAAGGCTTCACTCGCAAACAGATCGCGGAACATTTGCAACGCTGTCACTTCCGCGGCAGTGGTCGCCTGATCGCTCCACTCGAGACGCTCGATAATCAAGAGCTGTTCAGCTTCAGTCTCATTCTTCAACGCGAGCGAGAACTGCTCGCTGACATGCAAGGAATCCTGACTCCAACCATTATTCGAGAGCGTTACCTGCGCGGACGGCTCGCCTTCAGGAGAGACGGTCAGATCCTGAGATCCGGATAGCTCAAGCGCGCGAATGCGATAGCTGCCACTCTCCAACGGCAAAGACAGTTCTCGTTTGTCTCCGGCAGGCAATAGTTGCTGTGCGACGACGTGTGGCGTCCAGTGTGGACTACCAATACAAAAGAACGGTACCTCAACACGTCGCACCGCCGGATTCGGACGAAACGTCAGCTCAACGTAGCGATCGAAGTTGACGGTGAAATCGATCTTGCAGGTGTTGCAGTGAACTTTCGTATCAATATCTTTCAACGAAAGCCCGCTCTCTTGTGGGCCACGACAAAGCGGACAAAGCAAGTCCCATTGAAAATCGAGCAAACCGATACGCGTCGCGCGCAAACAAACCTCGAGCACGACACGTCGCGGCTCCTGCCAATCGTCGGCAAGCTTGTACGCGCGAATACGCGCAACGGCCAGATCGTCGCCGCGTTCGAGAAACTCGGCCAGGCGCTCGGTGATAGCGAGTTTCTGCTCCGGCGCTTCCGTTCTTTCGAGATCTGAAATCAGTTTTTGCTTGAGACTCGCGAGCCGCTGCAGATCAAAGGTCGACTGCGAGGTGTTTGGCTCAGAGGTTTCGGCGGCCGCGCCCTGGAAAGCGACGTCGTCATACTTTTTGATCGAATCACGAAACCGCCGCGCAACGACGAAATTCACCTGCACCGGTATCGCAACGACGCCGGAAATGTTTCGCGGTGTGGACCATATTTCGTAGGTCAAATGCGTGCCGCCTTCAGGCTTCGGCGTCAACTCCGCACGCATCTTGAGTCGCTCCAGCGGACCTTTGCTGTAAACGCGTTCGACTCCGAAACGAACCGGCTTAACCCATTCGAAAGGCTGCTCTTCCCATTCCACGGGCAAGCCGTAAATTGAGAGCCGTACTTTGCGACGCGCGTTGCGGAGTCGTTTGCCGGAATCGTCGATCTCGATCTGCGGCACGCCGGTATCGCGATTGAACCTGTTGGTATCAGCAATGAACGGCCACAATCGTTCCGGGCTCGATTTCAGATCAAACTCCCAACGTTTGTGATACTCGCGAAAAGCCATATCAATCTCAACCACAAAGGCACAAAGACACAAATTCGACTTCGTGCCTTTGTGCCTTTGTGGTTAAAGTCTCTTACGATCAGACTTCCTTGTACTCTGAATCTACATCTTCATGCGATAGAGCGACCCGGTAGTTCTTCGATTGCAGCTGTTTGGTAATCAGCAAATCATCTTTGGTCTTGAGGAGGTCGGCGCGATTGTAAACCGACAGCTCAAAGTTGTAGCCGTGAGTAATGGCATCCTTCGGACAGGCCTCGACACAATACCCGCAGAAGATGCAGCGTCCATAATCGATGTTGTAGACCGCCGCATAACGTTCATCGACACCGATGCGCTCCTCGGGCGGTCGCGGATCATCCGCGGCCACGATGTAGATGCACTCGGAAGGACAAGCAGCCGCGCACAGATAACAGGCCACGCACTTCTCTCGCCCAAGCTCGTCGACGTGCAGCAGGTGCTGCCCGCGATAACGTGGCTGCATCGTGACCGGCTCCTCGGGATACTCGACCGTCCACTTGCGCTTGGGAATGTATGACAAAGTCACACCCATGCCCTGGATAATCGCCTTCGTTGATTCTATTACATCAGTGATAATCGACATCTTCTTCTCTATGCTAAAAAACTAAATCTGAACCTTCTTTTTCGTTCACGGCCGATCCGGTCGCCTGCCAGCGACCATCGCGCCATACAAACTTATCGACAAAATCCAGAACCCGTTTATTATTTTGTCCGAACAGAGTGACTTTCCCCGTCAGCGTGGCTCGATCTCCGGTCAACGTCAGCTTCAAATCAGAAAATTCCCACTTCTCGATTGAAGTATCACGGGTGATGTCGCGTAAGTAATCAGCTTTGCTTTGCAGCCCTCCCTCGGCTCCCTGACCGGCATAATCATCCGCGAGAATTCGATCGAGCTTTTGCTTGTCGGCATTGACGTTTGCAACTGTCCACTCATTCTCGAGATCCGTCAACTGAGCTAATACCTGATCGTGATTCGTCGGTGGCGGAGTGTCGACGTGTTCAGTTGAATTGGAATTCGCCTCGGCCGTATTCGAATTTGTGTTCCTGTTCGACCTCTCAGGTTCAGTAGTCGTGTTAGCCCCCTGTTGGGCTCTGCGTAGTAGTCTCGGCGTCATGAACGCCGCGGCGATCGCAAGCACCAGAATCCCAAGGACGAACGCTCCTAGAATTCCGACAACCCACGGCCACACTCGACGGCGCTTAATTTTCGTGCCGGGAGGAACATACGCCGGCGGCGGCTGGTAGGCACGCGCGTTCCAGTCGTTCTCGTTCCCGCGCGGCGTTACCACCGTGGCATCGTCGTCGGCGTCGACCGTCGTCAAAGGCGTGCCGTCGTCAATGCAAAAGCTCAGGTTGGAATCCGTGTAGGTCCGGTTGCAAGTGGAACAGCGTTTCATCGTGAATGATTGTAAACCACCGCTTGAAATCACCCAAAGAACAAGGCCGCTAGAAACCAGAGTAGCAGCACCACGTAAAACAGAATGCTAACCGCGCCGATAATCACTCCGGCAGTAGCAAATGGTTTTCCGCCGAACTTGTCCGGCTCCTTCTTTATTTGCGACAGCGCAATCAATCCCATTACCACCCCCACAATCCCTGGCACCGGTCCCAAACAGCCTCCCGTTACGACACCGGCAATGGCAGTGATCATCGACGCGATCGCCAATCCCTGACTCGCCTGCTTGTTGATTGGGGGGCTATAAGGCGGCGGTGGCGGCGTCCACGCGCCGGGGCTCATTGGCGGCCGTTCGTCTGGCGCGACCCAGCCGCCGGGCAGGGGCGGATCTCGCGGCAGCCACTGTGTTGCCTGTTCCGATGGTGTATCTACTTTCGGCGGGCGGATGTTGGGATTCCAGTTGGGATCCTGCGCCGGTGTCAGCTCGTGAATCAGCGGCGTACCATCATCCGGACAGAAGCTCAGCCAGACTTCGGTGAATTGTCTTTTACACTCCGGACAGTACTTCATTGCCGCTCAAACGAGCTCCAAACGACTAAAGAAGTACGCAATCTCGATAGCTGCGTTCTCGTCTGAGTCAGAACCATGCACGGCGTTCTCGCCAACCGAGCCGCCAAACTCTTTTCTCAACGTGCCGGGATCGGCTTTGGCCGGATCCGTTGCGCCCATAAGATCGCGCCACGCTTTGACAGCGCCTTCTTTCTCCAGCGCCATCACCACACATGGACCACTGGACATAAATTCAACCAGGCCGGGAAAGAACGGCCGCTCGCGATGCACCGCGTAAAACCCTTCTCCCTGCTGCCTCGTCATGTGGATCAACTTTAGTCCACGGATCTTGAAACCGTTCTCGAGAATCTTCTGAATGATCGATCCCGTATGACCCGCGCTCACCGCGTCGGGCTTGATAATTCCGAATGTTTGGTTTGACATGTTCTCTTCGTGCTTTGTACTTCGTGCTTCTACTTCGTGCTTCTACTTCGTGCTTCTACTTCGTGCTTCTACTTCGTGCTTCTACTTCGTGCTTTGTACTTTCGTCCT
>JAICQI010000225.1 GCA_025937955.1 Pyrinomonadaceae bacterium | reverse complement strand
CGAAAGCCCCTCTACGGCGAAAGCAGTTGCAACGACAGCTACGACCTGTTGTGCGCCCACGCCAGTCGCGGCAGTTTCGAGTTGCTGCTCAACTTCGGAATTGCAAGAAAATCTGTCGGAGTTGCTCGGTCGCTACAACGTCAACGACTACGCGGCGAGTGTGAAGGTGTATGCAGTCAAGTGAGGCGGTATGAATTGCTACGAGTGCGCTCAAGGAAAGGTGGAGCGGCCGGCAGTCGGGTTATGTCACAACTGCTCCGCTGGTCTTTGTGATGAACATGTTTTCGAACGACCTCGTGACATCACAACTACCGTTCCGCTAGGTCGGATCGTGACGCTCCCAATCGCAGCCCGGGAGATACTGTGTCACGTCTGCAAGAACGCTCTAGAACAGCCACGCCGAGTGGCTTGAATACTATGAATCAGGCAAACCATACCAACGTTGCAGCAGAGTGTGTGCCCACGGATCGCGCACGGCTGTCATTCCTGGATCGATATCTCACGCTTTGGATATTTGCGGCCATGGCCGTTGGCGTAGTCCTGGGTTACGCCAACAGCGGTGTCGAGACTTTCATAAATCGCTTTCAGGTTGGGACTACCAATATTCCGATAGCAGTGGGATTGATATTGATGATGTACCCACCGCTGGCAAAGGTGCGTTACGAGAATCTCGGCGAAGTCTTCCGTAACTGGAAAATCCTCGGTCTATCCCTTATCCAGAACTGGATCATTGGTCCCATTTTGATGTTTGCGCTCGCGATAATTTTCCTGCATAGCTATCCCGAGTACATGGTCGGCCTGATCATGATCGGTCTCGCCCGCTGTATTGCAATGGTGATCGTCTGGAACGAGCTAGCTCGGGGTGACACTGAATATGCGGCCGGGTTGGTAGCTTTCAACAGCGTGTTTCAGGTTCTTTTCTATAGCGTTTACGCGTGGATTTTCATCACCTTGCTGCCTCCGCTGTTTGGGCTGTCTGGGAGCATGGTCCAAGTCAGCATCGGTCAAATTGGCGAAAGCGTCTTTATTTATCTCGGCATTCCCTTCATAGCCGGAATGCTCACGCGTTTCATTCTGGTGAAGGCAAAAGGCAAAGAGTGGTACCACAGCATCTTCATTCCTAAGATCAGTCCGCTGACGCTCATCGCGCTGCTATTCACGATCGTTGTGATGTTCAGTCTCAAGGGCAATCTCATCGTGCGATTGCCGCTTGATGTGGTTCGAATCGCGATACCGCTCCTCATCTACTTCGGGGTGATGTTTCTAGTCAGCTTCTATATGGGTAAGAAGGCAGGAGCTGACTATTCGAAAACTGCGACTCTCTCATTTACTGCCGCAAGCAATAATTTCGAGTTGGCGATTGCCGTCGCAATTGCGGTTTTCGGAATCAGCTCTGGAGCAGCGTTCGCCGCAGTCATTGGCCCTCTAGTCGAGGTGCCTGCGCTCATCGGACTGGTTAACGTGGCGCTGTGGTTCCAAAAGCGATTCTTTGCTAGCGAACAAGCAGGTTTCCCTATTCAGCCGATTGAAGATGCGCCTTGAAGATATTGTCGGCCATAGATGAATCACCTTCATCTCGATTTTCGCTGAGGAGGACTGTTATCTTGCCGTGACACGGCGGTGATGATGCCCATTGTCTTTTGCGCATCATTACCACCATGTCCAAGCGAATAAGCAGCAGCTGAAAACAACTGACCTTTCCGAAAAACTCGATCGACATTGTGGCACGTCGAAAGATCCAATGGACCGCAACCATGAGTGTCATACCAAGGACCATCCCGATCAGGGGTGACGCTACGATAAAGATGACCGTCTTGATCCAGCCCTCCGCTTTAAGATCCCGACGAAACCACCATAAGCGGCAATCGCGGCTCCCCCATAACCACCAATCAACGCGTGTGAGCTTGAAAGGTAGGCAACCCTACATACCAGGTAATGATGTTCCAGGTAATAGCGCCAAGCAGTCCGGCAAGTAGCATGTATAGTCGCGCGTCCTCGGCCACCAGTTCGATATGTACTAAGTCGCCCCCAATAGTTTTGCTACTCGCGTCCCCAAGATAGCAAAGGCCACAAAGTTGAAAAAAGCAGCCCACAGGACGGCGAGTTGAGGTGATAACACCCGGGTTGATACGACCGTCGCGATCGAGTTGGCCGCGTCATGAAAGCCGTTGGTGTAATCGAAGACGTAGGCAATAAAGACAATTACAATCACGAGGATTAGCGCCGAGTTCATTTACTTATCCATGGGAGCAGGATCAACTAGCGGAGGCGGAGGATAGTATTTAACGCCCGCCAGTGGCAACAAATTCACGAAGTTTATCGCGCAGCTCGTCCCGTATGCGGCGAAACACATTGAGCCGTTCTTCTTCATTGCCAGCTGCTGCGGCCGGATCTTCAATGCTCCAATGGATGCGCCTAGTCTTGCCCGGAAACATTGGACACTGTTGATTTGCGTTGTCACACACTGTGATGACGTAATCGAATTCTTG
Source organism: Pyrinomonadaceae bacterium (assembly GCA_025937955.1). Taxonomy (GTDB): domain Bacteria; phylum Acidobacteriota; class Blastocatellia; order Pyrinomonadales; family Pyrinomonadaceae; genus PSRF01. Next base: position 5,751 of record JAICQI010000225.1, on the reverse strand, counting down.
TCCTGCAAATTAGTCAACTGATTTGGACCGCTGTCCCGAAATATCAATCCCAGCTTCCTGCGGCGGACGATTCGGTCATTAAATGAAATTCTTTTCTGGCATAACGTGAAATTTTCCTACAGGTTTTGGTCATAACTTGAAATTTTCTCACAGTAACACTGTGCTCCACAGTTTTTCGGCTAAATTCCCTTCAGAACGACGATACGCTACTTGGGACAGACGAAATTACCAGTTGCTCATTGAGTACAACGCAATCCCGAAATTGGTTCTGACCGGCACCTATCGAAGCACTGAGAGAGCCGAACAGCACCAGAAGCGCATCGATCGAAAGATAAGTTGGTTCGAGAAACTCATTGGCACGATCGACAACCGCTTCACGCAGGTTGGAGAGGCTGTTGCCGATGTCACAAGGTCAGAGACCCTTTCATACGAACGAATCCGTCATCAACTTCCACGCGGTACTCAGGTGATACACTTGCGATTTCCTCGATCAGTTCCCTCACGGACCGTTTCCGTGAGGCGGCGACTGATCGAGACGCACTGTGCGGGGCCTCTCAACCCACTCCACTGCCATGGGGATCTTGAATCTTGGCGCGACTTCGACGAACTGGTCCACGGGCGCCATAGCTTTCGGCAGCCAAAAACATTGCCACATCTCTACCTTTCGTTTACAGTAACAACCCGGGCGGCTATTGGCTGGGTTACTTCCACTCAACTGTTAATTGACCACTTGGCCGGGTTTCCGCTCTAAAAGTCTAATCAGAGGCGGCTATTGACTGGGTTACTTCTCTTCGAACCACTCGGTCAGGTTACCGCCTCTATTTCTTTGCCACGATGACGCTCAATCAGAATCTCAATATCGTTGCCTTCACTCGAGGCTTGCTGGTCGAGAAGGACCAGGAACAAATCCACACCGATCGGCTGAGAAACGAGCTCGAGACCACAACGCTGCAAGCCGAACTGATGAGGCTCGGGTTCGTCCTGGACCAGCCTGCGTTTACCCATCTGACGAAGTGGAAGGGCGAAGACACGGCGCGCTACTTCAATGACATACTGCCAGTGGCGAAGGAACTCGTAGGAGCTAAGCGCTCCTACCGGCCAATCTACGTGAACTTCCCTCGCGAAGTTATGGACACGCCCACCTTCCAGCTCATGATGAATGCATTGATGCTCTACTGGTCCAACGGCCAGTGGGAGCCACCGCAGCAACTGGCGGAACGCGGCATTCAGTTTGAGAAGACAGAGTTTCGTCCGATCAAACTTGTCTCTGAAGCTGAGTTCAAACAAATCTTCACGAAGCTCGTTGGCCTGAATGTGGCATTGGCACCGGGCGACCGCGACCTCGTTGAATGGTTCGTCAAATGGTACGGCCATAATCTTCCCATGCCTAAGCGTGTCCCGTTCAAGGAAACGCTGTGTTTACTCGCGAGCTTTGGTCTCGACGTGCCGGTGGAAACCACGACCGACGTTCTGCGCATTGCTCGGTTTATTAGTGGCGGTGATATCAGCTTGCCGTCGGTGCCGAAATTGCCAAAGCAAACGGAAAGCAAGTCAGCGCTGGCCTCAATTCGTGACGCTTTCGGCAAAGGCTTTAGCCGTCAATTCCAGAACAGACGAGAGTCTCTCATTCAGGAACGTGAGAGGTTCAAGTTTGCTCATGTCCGTCGAAGTAGCCGGCGTTACTTGTTGGGCCTACTGGAAAAAACTGATCTCGATACGTCAGAGATGCAGCAACGTCTCGAGCAGTGGTTAAGGTTGGGCGAAATCCTACACCCCGGTGAGTATCGTCGTCAGTTTCCGCGAACGTTCGCTGCGTTCCAGGCGCTTAGAAATCAGCCGACTCGCATTCGCAGTTACTTTGCGCAGATCGACCTGGCGTTTGCTGCGGGCGATCTTGAACTGGCACTTGATTTACTGGCGCGAAGGCCCGGTGAATTTGCTCGACGCATGGATTGGTTCCTACGAACGTATGAGGACTCAGAGGATCTGGAACGCGTGCTCGAGCGTTTCGCGGGAGTGGCATCGCGGATCAGCTCGAAGGTCCTGCTCGAACTGTACGGTCATCTCTATGGCCGTCTTAGATCGAAGAGACGCTCGGTTGCATTGAAGCGTGGCTCGAAGATGAAGACGCTGGAGGTTCTCGCTCCGCTAAAGGAAGAAAACGTCGTGCGGGTCCAGGAGATAATTTTGAAGGCGTTGAGCGATCTGTTTTGTACATTGCCACCTCTGGGCAAGGTGTGGATTGACGAACAACTGAAGAGCGTTGTGTTACCGTCGAGCATGCGCAACATGAACCAGGGTCTGCTGACCTTTACTCGTGGTACTCGCGTACCGTTTCGCGCTGATGCCGGAACTGTACGAGCGTTTGTGCACTGGTACGACAAGAATGGTAACGAAGATATTGATCTAAGTGCCGGCTTCATCGACGAAGGGTTTGTTCAGATTGGACATGTCAGCTACACGCAGCTGAAAGACCCGAACCTTGGCTCATGCCATTCTGGTGACATTCGTCATCGTCGAGGTTCGTGCGCCGAATACATCGACATCGACATCGAAACGGCGCGGGCACGCACTGCACGATACGTGACGTTGCACGTCTACAACTTCAATGGTCGCTCTCTGGAGAGCATGCCAGAGTGCAAGTTCGGTTTAATGGAACGCAAGCATCCCGATTCAAACGAGATCTTTGAGCCACGGACAGTTTCGAACGCTGTGAGTCTGACGAACCAAAGTTCTTCGGTGTTGCTTTGCGCAATTGACCTGGTCGACAAGTCGTATCTGTGGCTGGACATTGAGATGGATCGTTCGATGCCTTTCATCGAAAATACTTTTGGCCAGACGTCAGAGATTCTTTCTGCGGTTCTCGATTCGAACCGGCTGAGTGTGTACGACTTGCTAAAACTGCACGTTAACGCGCGCGGCACACAAGTCGAAACTCCGGAGGAAGCGGACGTCCGGTTTACGTGGGAAGATTTTGTTGCCAACTATGCAAGCGTTGCAGAATTCATGACGGTGACGCCGTCGAAGGATTGAATGTCGTCTGCCGAAGCAGATTTCGATCGTTTGGCCCAACTCGACGACGAGGGCTGGACTGCGAACAATCATTATCACGATTTCCTGCTCAAACACGTTCCTCACGACTGTGAAAACACACTCGAGATCGGCTGTGGCACGGGCGCGTTCGCGCGACTTTTGGCAAAGCGTTGCAAACGAGTAATCGCGCTCGATCTGTCGTGGAGATGATTCGCGTCGCACGTTCGCGGTCGAGTCAATTCGAGAATCTCGAGTTCGAGTTGGCCCGACGCTATACGGTGGAACTTTCCTCAATCACACTTCGACTCATCTGTTCAATTGCAACGCTTCATCACCTGCAACAGCGTGAGTTGTTCGTAAAGATCAAAAACGCGCTAAAGCCTCGCGGAGTTTTGGTGGTCCTGGATCTCGTCGAGTCTAACAGTCTAGTTGAACGGATGCTTGATGTTGTTGGGCTGGGTGTGAGCGGAGGTCTGCGACTAATTCATAACGGTCGACTGAAACCGCCGCTCGAGGTCCGTAAGGCTTGGGAACAACACGGCCAGCACGATTCTTACTCAACTGTCAGCGAGATGCGCGCTTGCGGACACAATTCTACCGGGTCGAGGGTGAAGAGACATTTGTTGTGGCGCTATTCCCTGGTCTATCAGAAGCGCTAAGAGTTGCCGAATATATTGCCGACCTTAGCGGCTGCCTGGCTCAATGTGTCGGTCACGCCTCCAGCGCCACTCATTTAATGCCCGATCCCACAATGGCGGAAGATATTTAAACTACAAACTCGGTGTGGGTTCGGTCATAAAGTGAAATTGCTTATTACTGGAATCAATGACTTACGGAGGACAGTTCGGTCATTAAATGAAATTCAATTCGGTCATAACGTGAAATTTTCATACACCTTTCGGGCATAACTTGACAGTTTCGCTCAAGCGCCGTGTCTCGGAGCCCTTTCATCTTCCGATACCTCATTGAAGATATACGAGTTCAGAAGTGAGATCCTCCAGAATTGAGAAACTCGGCTCAGCCTAACTTGACCGTGCGGTAGTGGTGCAGTTTCCCTTGAATTTTCGCAGCAAATGTATTCTTATTCGTCTGTTCACAAGTGAAATTAGCGTGTTTGATAACGTAAAATTTCAATCTGTCCGGCCCAGAACGCTTGTCGTATACCTCGCGCGTGAGCGACCTTTCTCGATCGTTCAGTGGACACACTGCTGAAGAGGAGCGTTCGATGGCAACATTCACCCCACGAGGAGAACACTAGCATGCCCATGTACTGGCAACTGAAACGTTGGAAGACGGACGATCGCGGACGAGCGATCGACCACATCTCCGCACTCCGGAAATACATCAATCAAACCGTTCCCCGGCGGACAGCTTCTGAAACCCTTCTGCTGGCCACCTGGAACGTTCGCGACTTTGATTCAAACAAGTTTGGCCAAGGGCCGCGACTCGCCGAGTCGTTCCACTATATCGCCGAGATCATCTCCGCCTTCGACCTGGTCGCAATGCAGGAAGTCAACGAGGACATGCGGCCCTTCGAGATAGTGATTGACTTGCTTGGTCCATCGTGGCGGTACATCGCCACCGACATCACCGAAGGGCCGTCCGGGAACGGAGAACGAATGGTCTTCCTGTTCGACTCCAACAAGGTGCAGTTCAAACACATCGCGGGTGAAATCGTGCTGCCAAAGTCGTCTCTGGTTGAAGGTGATCACCAGTTCGCCCGCAGTCCTTTTCTCGTTCGCTTCCAGTCCGGATGGTTCAAGTTCAACTTATGCACGGTCCACCTCTACTACGGCGACAGTTCGGGCGAAGGCTACCAACGGCGCGTGGCCGAGATCGACGGGATCGCCAAGTTCCTGAAGAAGAGGGCCGACACGGAGGGCCAAAACTATATTCTGCTCGGCGACATGAACGTCGTGAGTCCCGACGACGACACCATGAAGGCACTCAAAAAACACAAGTTCATCCTGCCTGCCGACCTGACATTGGATAATGACGAACTGCGTTGGGTGAGCAACATGGGCGGAAACAAGCATTACGATCAGATCGCGTTTCTCGTACGCAAAGACGAACTGGAACTCGGGACCAGCAACAACAACGCTGGCGTGCTGAATTACTACAAGGCCGTGTACACGGAGGATGAAGCCGAAACCTACTTCCCGCTGGGTAAGACGAACGGAAAATGGCCGAGCACCGCAGCGAAGCGCAAGACGTACTTTAACAAGGAGTGGCGTACGTGGCAGATGTCGGACCACCTGCCGCTCTTCGTCGAGTTACAAATCGACTTCACTGAGAAGTACCTGAAGCGAATCCGCGAAGGCGAACAACCAGTGAATCCACCTACTCCCGATGCAAGTGACGATTAAGGGTTTTCGTTTGTAAATCTCCTCTTTCGTTGTTGTTTGATACCGAAAGAGGGTGGTAGTCCAGTTTGGAAATCGCTGGCTTAACTCAGTACGCCGAGGCGTTAGCTAATGCGATCCCTAGGTTGCTTCAACCCTGGGGATCAGTATCGAAAGAATAAACAACACCGAAAGTGTTGCGCATATGCGCGTGAAAGGGCTTACCGCAAATCCGTCCAGAATCAACAAGGTGTGAAAATGGCTACTGTCATGATCGTTTGATTGGGATCGCAAGTACTTTGTATGAGCGTTCCGCACCGCCCGTCAATGGGATTCGACTTTGCTGTAAAGTCGAATCCCGCGTGAACTAATCTGG
>JAICQI010000409.1 GCA_025937955.1 Pyrinomonadaceae bacterium | reverse complement strand
TGGCGGAAAATGATTGGACCGGTTGGAAGCTCATGACTGACGAACTGGGCGACCGGGTGCAACTTGTCGGCGACGATCTCTTTGTTACTAACACACAGTTTCTGCAAAAAGGAATCGACCTGGGCGTGGCCAATTCGATCCTGATCAAAGTCAACCAGATTGGCACGTTGACTGAAACACTCGAATGTATCGAGCTTGCGCAAAGAAACCGCCGTACGACGATCATCTCGCATCGTTCCGGCGAGACTGAAGATCCGTTTATCGCCGATCTCGCCGTCGCCACCAATGCCGGCCAGATCAAAACCGGATCGCTTTCGCGCACCGATCGCACGGCGAAGTACAATCAACTGTTGCGCATCGAAGAAGACCTGCGCGGGGCCGCGCGCTTTCCCGGCCGCAAAGCTTTTCATCAGATGCCACAAAAAGGCACAAAAACTTTGCTACAAAAAGGCACACAAGGCACAAAAGCATTCGCTCAGCGGAGGGGCTAAAAAGTTTTCTCGATCGGTATGTCTTTGTAGGAAATCTTCTTTTGTGTATTTTGTGCCTTTCTGCGGTTAACAATTATGACTAAGAAAAAAGGACCGATAGCCCTGATTGTCATCGATGGTTGGGGCTATTCCGCGTCGCGTGAGGGCAATGCGATCGCGCTTGCCGAAACACCTTTCTACGAAGAGCTTTCCGAAAAGTATCCGAGCACACTGCTCGAAGCGCACGGCTCGCGCGTGGGATTGCCGGCCGGCGTAATGGGAAATTCAGAAGTCGGTCACTTGAACATAGGCTCGGGTCGTGTGATTCGCATGGACGTCTCGCTGGTGGACCACGAGATCGAAACCGGCGCGTTTTTCCACAACAAGGTTTTGATTAAAGCCATGGAAGACGCGCGTGGCAAGGCTTTGCACCTGATGGGTCTGCTCTCTGACGGCCAGGTCCATTCATCACTCACCCATCTTTACGCGCTGCTCAAAATGGCGAAAGAGCACGCACTCGAGCGCGTCTACGTACACTGCTTTCTCGACGGGCGCGACACACCGCCGGCATCCGGCGCGACTTACGTCGCGACTCTTCAGCGCAAGCTGCTCGAAATCGGCTGCGGCGAGATCGCCACGGTCGTCGGCCGTTACTACGCGATGGATCGCGACAAACGCTGGGAAAGAACACAACGCGCTTACGATCTGTTAACGAAAGCGATCGGTTCACACGCGAACGACCCGATTGCCGCGATTAGAGAGTCGTACGAGCGTGGCGTTACCGATGAATTCGTGGAGCCAATCGCGATCGTGCGTAAAGACCTCAGCCCGGTGGCTACGATCAAAGACGACGACTCGGTAATCTTCTTTAACTTCCGTCCTGATCGCGCGCGGCAGTTAACGAGAGCCCTCACGATCCAGGATTTCAAAGAATTTCCCGTTCTCGATCGGCCCCACGTCGAGTATGTCTGCTTCACGATGTACGACACCACCTTCAACCTTCCAGTAGCGTTTCCACCGCGACAACATCACAACGTGCTGGCGGAAGTTTGGAGCAACACCAGCGTGCGCAACTACCGGATGGCTGAAACCGAGAAGTACGCGCACGTCACATACTTCTTCAACGGCGGCGTCGAAAGGGAGTATCCGTGCGAACAACGTCTGCTGGTGCCGTCGCCAAAGATCGCGACTTACGATCTGCAACCCGAGATGTCGGCTTTCAAAGTGACGGACAAAGTGCTGCGCGGCATCGATGAGGGCGACACGGACGTTTTCGTCATCAATTTCGCGAATCCTGACATGGTGGGCCACACCGGCAAACTGGACAAGACGATCGAAGCCTGCCAGTACGTGGATAGCTGCCTCGGATGGATCACAAAGCGTGTGCGCGAAGCACGCGGCATCACGCTCATCACCGCCGATCATGGCAACGCCGAGCAGATGATCGATCCCGTAACCGGCAGCCCGCATACGGCACACACAACCAACCCGGTTCCTTTTCACTTGATTGACGAAGAATCGATCGGCGTGCAACTCCGTAGCGGCGGCGCGCTCGAAGATGTCGCGCCAACGCTGCTCGGTCTGTTGGGAGTCGAAAAACCAGCGGAGATGACGGGTCGCGATTTGAGATATCTTTAGCCGGAGATTTTCGCGGACAAACCCAGATCTGCGTTTATTTGCGAAAATCTGCGGCTTATAAAAATGGGATTTGATCCGCGCAACATACTCGTCATCGATTTTGGTCAACTCGGCGATGTCGTAATGAGTTTGCCGGCGCTGCGCGCTATCCGCGAGCGATTTCCGAATGCGCAGATCACCGTTGCGGTCGGCAAGCCTGGCAAAGAGCTGCTGAGTCTCTCCGGTTATGCGAACGAAATCCTTGAAGTGGATCGCGTAGGACTGCGCGATGGCCCAACCCTCGTTTCAATTGGCCGCATTCTGAAGTTGGTTTCACAGGTCCGCAAGGCGAAGTTTGATTTCGTAATCGACCTGCACAGTTACTACGAGACAAACTTGCTCGGGTTCTTCTCCGGAGCGCGTCATCGACTCTACTCGCGCCGCGAAACTAATCGTTCGCTCTACTTCCTCGCCAACTTCAAACCGCAACCCGTCAAAGAATCGGAGAAAACTCATCTCGTTGATCGCTACCTGGACGTAGTAAAGCCGCTCGGGATTCAGAATGCGCCGCGAACTCCGGTATTGAAGACAAGTGCCGCGGACGCTACGTCGGTCGACGCGCTGCTGAAAAAGGAGCACGCCCAGTCGGGTGAGTTACTCGTGGGGATCTTTCCGGGCGCCGGCAACCGCTCCCGCATCTGGCCCCTGGAACACTTTGCCGAGGTCGCCGATCACCTGCGACGAAACGACAAAGTCCGGATCATCGTCTTCGCCGGACCGGAAGAGAGACAAATGGTGCCCCGGATGCGAAAGCTTTTTCCGGCCGGGACGATCTTCTTTGACCGGCTGACCATCCCCCAACTTGCGGCCGCCCAGGCCCGTCTGACCGTATTTGTCTCCAACGACACCGGCCCGGTGCACATTGCGGCGGCGGTAGGGACGCCCGTAGTGGTCATCATGGACCGCCTGGATCCGCATTGTTTTACCCCTGTTGGCGCAGAGCACCGGCTCGTCTACGGCTCCTCTGTGGACAGTATTTCGGTCGAGAAAGTCTATAAAGCCGCACACGAACTCCTTGCCCTCAGCCGCACCGACACTCTCTTCAAAGTCGATAAGGCCACGTAAAACCCTTTGTAGGGGCGGCCCTCCGTGGCCGCCCCAGCGCACGTCATCTGGGGGCGGCCACAGAGTGCCGCCCCTACAATTACGCCCACAAAATCAAAAATCCCTGTAGACAAACATGGTTTAACTTCGTTAGTATGGCTTGGGCTCGTTTGGTATGCCCGCCTCACGATTCTTTCCAAGTTCACCTGCCTCAGCGAATTATGGAGACAACAATGCTTAGAATGCTGAAGAGATTATGCTTAATCACGCTTTGCCTGATGGCCCTGTGCGCTGTCGCTAGCGCCCAATCCGCCCTGACGGCCAAAGCCGGAAGCGCCCCCGCCGCTACCCCAGCGGTTGAAAGCGACCGATCCCGTGACGGCTTGACTGGCCCAGTTCGCCGTGTTCGGACCGAAGTTGCCAAACTGTTAACGGCGGATGGACGCCAGACCGAGGACAAACACGTGCTGGTCGAAGTCGTTGCCTACGACATCAAGGGCAACAAGATCGAGAACCAGTATTTCCCCATCGCCGGCGCTACCCTGACCGGCAAGGAAGTCTACAAGTACGACGAAAAGGGAAATATCAGCGAGATGACCATGCTCAACCCTGACGGCACGTTGTTGAGCAAGGAGATCTACAAGTACGAGTTTGACTTTGCGGGCAACTGGAACAAGATGACGACGTCGGTGGCGGTGGTCGATTCGCGCGGCATCAATTTCGAACCAACGGAAGTGACCTATCGCTCGATCATGTATTACCTCGACGAGAACATGGTCAGGATGGTCACGCCCGGAGCAGCGACCACGCCGCAGCCTGTAACTCCGGCCCCGGCAGCTGCAGCGCCTGCGGTTACCAAGCCGGCAGTGACCACTAAACCGAGAGACAACAAAAAGATTCCCAACGCTCCAGACTTGCCTTCAGCTACGACTACGGCGACCAAAATCGCCTCTAGTCCCGTCGACGTAAAGGCCCCGGCCGTCACTCCCACTCAGGAAGCCATTCGCGTGATGCTGGATTCCGAACCTCCTCCGAGCCCTGGTCCAAAGCCGATACTCAAACCGGTTTCGGGTGGAGTTCTCAACGGCACTGCCGTCCAGCTGCCGCCGCCTCTTTATCCTGACACTGCGAAGCGCATGAGAGTGCAGGGCATGGTTACGGTCGAAGTGATCCTCGACGAAACCGGCAAAGTGGTTGCGGCAAATGCGACAGCTGGTCCAACCGTTCTGCGCGACGCTGCCGTGCAAGCCGCGCTCAAGGCGAAATTCTCTCCCACAAAGCTTTCCGGACAACCCGTTAAAGTCTCCGGCGTGATCAACTACAAGTTTGCGCTGGTTAACTAACCCTACCTTCGTGGCGCGCCGGAAGCTTACGGCGCGCCATTCTCCCCCGCGTTCCAACAAGCAAGTTCTTCCTAGAAGGGACTAGTTCTCATGGCATTAACCGGACACCTCAGTGACCTTTCACTTTCCGAGCTAATCGAGTTTTTCTGTAATCAACGAAAGAGCGGTCGTCTCAAAGTCCTGTACCCGAGTGGCGCAGGATATTTTTACTTACAGGCGGGCTCAGTTGTTGATGCGCGCATCGGCGTGCTGCATGGCATCGACGCGGTTTATTACGCGTTAACGCTTCCCAATGCGCAGTTTGAGTTCAGCGCGGACGTGGAAGCGAAGAGCCGAACCATCAATCAACCATGGACGCAGGTGGTGCTCGAAGGACTGCGACGATTGGACGAGAACATTGCTCCTGGTGTCGCGTTTCCTCCGGGGTTCGAGCCTGAGCCGGATGAACTGGCAGGCGCAGCGGTTGAGGAAGTGCAAGCTGAGGTCGAGAAGTCGTTTGCGCCCGCGTTTCTTTCTTTTGGAAAAGAGCAGGTGAGTCGTCGTAAGCCGGTTTTCATTGGCGCGATTGCGGTGGCGATCCTCGCGAGCGTGGCGGTAATCGGAGTGCCGGCAGGTTGGTACAGCCGCAAGCAGGCGGAGGCTGCTCCTCAACCCGTGAGTCAGGCGCCGACGCCGCAAAGCACTCAGGCCGAGGTTCCCGCACAGCCAGAACCGACAACTACAGAGGCCGCGCCAAGCGCTGAAGATGAGGCTGCGCTGGCGGCGAGACGTCAGCGTGAAAAGGAACGAAAAGCTCGAGAAGCGAAGAACGCCGAGAATGCAGCGGCGGTTGGTTCCACTCCGGTTGAAGCTGTGAAGCCTGGAGCGAAACGGGTTGTGGTGACGGTGACCTATGATGAGTCAGGACGTGTGACGCAGGCTTCCGGTGGCGATGCGAACGCTTTGCGAATCGCGCGACAGAAGCGCTTCCCGCCCGGAAAAGCCGGCTCCGCGACAGTTACAATTCCGATCAACTAAGAATAGGTCCTATAGGACCAATAGGACCTATAAACGCTCAGACTAATCTGGGCCACAGAAAAAAGAACAAGTCCGGAAGAGGGGCTTGCCCCCGCTGTTAGGCGATTTGAGCGGAGGCAAGCCCCTCTCCTAACTTGTTCTTGCTTAAGATGTCCAATCCTTCCTGATTTGTTTTATCTGTGGCCCACCAGTCCGAGAATCACGAGGAGGCCGCGCTTGAGGCCTTTGTCGCGGTCGCGTGGGTCGTA
>JAICQI010000774.1 GCA_025937955.1 Pyrinomonadaceae bacterium | reverse complement strand
TTCTGCAGTATTGTCTTGCGGGGAGGTTTGGTTTCAGTTTGTTTGTTTGAATCTTGTTTTGAGGTTGGTTCTTGAACCTCGAAGGGCTGATGCCACGGAAAGTAGATCGAAAGACCCCGAGCATATTGATACTCGGTACCAAAGTTATCAGCGAGACGCACGATTCCGTCAGGAGCCAAAGCGTCCTGTACCGCTTTGCACGACACGATGATCTCGGGACCTGTGTTTGCCTCTTTACATCTCTTTGCCAGGCAAGCACAGAAGTCCCACAGGTCTGTGTAGTTTTCACTCCAGAAACTCTGCGCGTCCCAATGGGCCAGTAGTATCAAGTCCTTGATAATACTTGGCTCCGGAGGTGGAGGTAGTCCTTTCTTCAGGGCCGACACCAGCTCCTGCATTGGCGCCTTAAGTTTCTCGAAGTTGTCTGGATGGAGACGGCAAAGCGCGATATCGCAGGAGTATCCTGCGGTCATGAAATCAGTGAAATTGTAAAGACACAAGTAGTAGAGCTTTTCTATCAGTTCACAATAGTTGAGGGTGGCGTCACGTCCCTTGTTTTGGGTATGTTTGACCTGATTAAGCGTCTTCTTTAGCAGTTGTCGATACGGCCAACCATTGACGAACATGGTGCCCTGCGTAGCCAACATGTAGTCTGCTTTACCTTTCAATTCGTAAGCGACTTCAATTGAACTCATCGAGCAACTGTGCAGACCCAATAATCTCAGACTGGTCTCGTTGTCCGTGGTGAACATCTCGCAAAGCTTTTTCAATTCCTTGAGAGTGATGGCGGAATCCGTGTCGCCATCAGGCAGAAAAGTATCGTTTCCGACGATCATCCCGTGACCGAGAAGAATCAGCATGTAATTCTTCGCGGTACGCTTTTTGAGACCAAACTCAATAAAACTTTTAAGGCTCTCGAAGGCGGTGACGGTAGCTGCCGGGTCCTCTGCGGCGAACGTTGTACCCTTGAGCTCCTCATTGTCGACTTGGTCTTCGATCATGTTGCGCACGTAGGGATCTGCGCCATCCCCAATGAAAGTCCCTTTTGCCTTCCTTCGTTTGTGGTTAACGTCCAACAGTTGAGTCTGTGCGCCCTTCTCCATCGGGTCGTAAAGGACCATCACAGTCGTATTTTCCTGAAATCCGGCATCCTTGATCGCCTTGAGTTCCGAAACAACCAGGGGCGCCAACGGATTATCGCTGGCAAAGTAGATTAGTAGTGTCAATTCTCGCTCTTCCATTTGTGAGCCCTCCTTAGGCATGTCGAGCAGACTCCTTATCAGATATGCTGCTTTGAGATTCTCTTATTGGATTCCGGAGGCGCGAGTTAGATCGTCAAATGTCTGTCGAACAGAGCTGCACCATTAGCGGTTCTAATGTGGGTCAGTGTTTCCGTTGCCGTTACGATCTCATCGCAACCTTTCAACTGCCTATGACGAAGCCCAGTGAAATATTTCATCAAGGCAAACTACAAAGTACGTAGGAGCAAACGTGGATCTGCGCGAGAGGGGGTCACAATCTATATAAGCGCGTTGGGAAACGCAACTAAGTAGGCAATGGTGCAACGCTAGATTTAAGGTGGACACCTGTCGATTCCACAATTACACTGTATTCCTACCCCTTTCCAATTATCTCCTTCAGGGCTTGAAACAATGCAATCTTCGTCAAGTGAAATCGCTTTTGTGTTACGCCGTGTGGCCGATATGCTGCAAGTCGGGGGGTCCGCAACTGTCCGTTTGTCGGGTGAAACGATCTTCATCCCAAGCAAAGCCGATGTTAACTGCAAGTACGAAAGCGGCGCAGCATCAAGGGAATTGAGTATTCGCGTCTCATGGGATTCGGCTTCATCAATACCACGGCTTATACGTCAACACAGCGAGCGCGTTCAGGACACTTTAGGCAATCTATACGAAGTTTTTATATACGGGGAGCCGCGACTCGATGGGACATGGGAAGGCTGGCTCGAGTTTGTTCCCTTGGATCCGGTTTTGTCTTCGCGACGCACAGATCGCGAAACAACGCAGCCCGACCTGGCGGCTCTAGAGTATTGGGCCTCAGGACTGGAGCCACTTTATCTGACCGGCGCATTCGAACGCGCAACTTGATGAGGGCACAACTGGAGGGGTGGCCCTCCGTGGGCGCAATTGTAGGGGTGGCCCTCCGTGGCCACCCCTTCCAGGAGTAAATGCGAGTTTGGACGACGGGCGGCCACAGAGGGCCGCCCCTACAGTTGCCTGTCCAGGGACTTTATACTTCATGCTTCATTCTTGTCATGAGCCGTGTCAGCGCTGCTAATCCACCAACAAGCAGAGCCGCAGTAACTAACGGTTTCCCGATCGTCAAAGCTTTCCGTTGCGCTGTGCCATACTTTAAATTGTGCATTCCACGTCGTTCGAATTGCTCCCACTTCATGACTGCTTGTCCCGGCCACGAGACGCCTAAGCCTTTCATCAATTCAGGCAGGGCTGTCTGCAAGACCGGATGACTCGGCACAAAATAAACGCGTGGGTCGTTTTTGTATTCCGGCTTTGCCGCATCGTCGAAGACCACATATGGACCTTCTTCCAGGTGCTGTTCGAAATCAGGATCATCTATCGCGCCGATCATGATCGTAGGCGTGCCACGCATCCAGATTACCTTTTCCAATTCGCCACGTCGCAGCATGCTATCCAGCACACTCTTCACATGGCCGATTGTTCCTGGCAGAGTGACTCCCTCGCCAACCAGTATGTTGATCGGCAGGTAACGAAAATCCTCATGACCCGCCCAGGCTTTGATCGCCACTTCTTCGAGCGGAGTACCGACAAACTGAATAGGCTCCCGCACACCCAAACCGCGTGCTTCGGCCTCTTTGGCGTAGCCTAATTTGCGCCAGTCGTGAGTACGTTATCACTAAGCAGTATTACGACCGCTATAGGCGACCGGTAATGCACACTGAAACGAACACACCGGATGCGAATGAAGCACCTGGCCCAGCCGAATAACTCGCCGAGATTTTCGGGCTTTCCATCGCTGTTGATCAGCTTCTCGTTCCATTCGTAGTAATCCACGCCCAGCACCGCCCGCCGTGCGACGTCCTGGTTCATGAACCATTCAAACTCTTCGCGCGACACGCCGTGGTCCAACAAGTAAGCGTAA
>JAICQI010000975.1 GCA_025937955.1 Pyrinomonadaceae bacterium | reverse complement strand
TGTGAGTTTGAGTTAAGAAAGAAAACGCTGAAAGATAAACCGGACTGTCCTGGTAGCGATAGGCTTCGGAGGGATTGTTGACCCACGACTCCTCGGGACCCTGCATCCGCCGGCGTAACCCGCTCAGTCGCTGATCAACTACGTCACGAATACGTGGAAGATTTTCTTTACGCCAGTTTGGACTATTGAGAACGAGATTCATCCAGGCGACCGCACGTTCAGACTCCGCCGCGTCATTACCGGCGCCGCGTACAGTTAATTCATACCGGCGCGTTACCGGTGAACCCGTAAACTGAACCTGAAGATTCAGAATCTCCTTACGAATCATTTCAGACATTTCTTCGTAAGAGAGTGCCTTGCCGTCTTTGATCACGCCGACCGCGCGAAGCAGATCGGGAAGAGACGAAACGTAGACGAGGTCCTTCTCGGGAATCGCATTGAGGCCAAGAACAATACCCGTGGTTGCTCCGGTCATATTGTCGAATCTGGCGACTCCGAGTTTCACATCGCTTATAGACGTTTCCTTGTAGTCGATCTGATCGTCAAGAGTTAGCGGCGGATTTTCGATAAATTTTGCGTCACTGAGCTTCGCGAGTTTTTCGAGCTCCGCGGTGGTCGCGTCGTAGTCAGCCTTGTAGCGTTTGATCGCTTCCTGGCCGTCTTTCGTGTCGTATTTTTTCTTGAGCTCTTCAGTTTCTGCGTCGGCACGCGCTTTTCGTTCGGCCTGTTCCTGCGTAAGCAGTTGCGGATTTGCATGGGCCACTGCGACATAAGGTTTTGTCTCCGCGAATTTCCATTTGGCCAGGTAGTCGCGCCAGAAATTCTTACCACTCGCAAGCAGACTCTCTACTTGTTCGACCTGCGGTTTCATCGTCACTGACTTTCGGAAATCGCCCTCCTGGTTCAGATATCTTGTTTGCAACAACCAACCATATCCATTGCTGCCGTTGCGGAAACCGAATCCGGGTGGTGTATTTACAAATTTGGAGAGATTGCGGCGATAGGCTGTCAGAGCGTTGCGGAAGCGATCGTTGAATTCCTTCAACTCCGGCGAGCCGTCATTAAACGCGGCAACTCGAGCAAATTCCTCCATGATCTTTTGGCGAATAAGTGCTGCTTTGTCTGCGTTGAGATTCGTTGCCGGGACGTCTGATAATCCAATGAAAACAGGAAAGCCAGGCGAATCGTCAAGGTAGCCGTACATCCCCTTCGCACCAGTGTCGAGTTCACGTGTGGTGCTGTCGATAAACTTCTTGTAGAGATTGGTGTTCGCGTCGCCGGCAAAAACGGAGAGAAAGTTATCGAGCAGAACTCTTTCAGTTAAGCTTAGTTTGAGTGTTGCCGGGTAACCGAAAAGTATCGAGGAAGGCTGCTCGGCATTTTGGTTCGGATATTCGATGATGCGGATTGTTCCGGGTTCAGCCGACTTAAAAACCGGAAGTTTTGCAACGCTCATGTAGTCACGCTTTGGGACGGATGGTTCGGCTTTAGTGAAGATCGCATTGAGCCGTGTCAGTACAGCATCGGGCGTCATATCTTTGGGCACGGATACGACGGCGCCCATGTTTCCGAGAT
>JAICQI010000944.1 GCA_025937955.1 Pyrinomonadaceae bacterium | reverse complement strand
CGTCCAGCGTTTCGACACTTGCCTCATGCCACCTCCTCCAACCGGGGCATTGATTCGCAGTCAAGCCATACTGCCCCACAGATCGAGCCCTGTCACGCGAAAAATAGCGCGCCGACACCTCTTGCTGAGGTCTCCTTTGAGTTTGCTCAAAGATTACGACAGTACGGTCCAAAAGGAATTGAACATTCTGAAGCCATGCTTGCTCCTTGAAACTCCCTTCGTCGGATGTGACCGAACGGGCTGCTTCGATGTTGCGTGCTGCTCCGTTCGCGTTTTCCAATACACCTTCGAGCGGTCCAATGCTATCAATTGAGAGCGTTTGTGCTCAGCCACAGCGGGCGAGATCGTTGTGGTAAGATGCGCCTCTCGATGACTACGGAAACAGGGGAAGAAGATGACGACTAAAAGCTTGTTCCTGATAGTTGTATTACTCGTTCTTGCGGGCTTCGGCGGGCGTGAAAGCAGCGGGCAGACGCCACAGACTGATACCCGATCCCAGCAGACCATAGTTATCATTCACGGCGCATGGGGCGGTTCCTGGGCATTCAAGAGAGTGGATTCCTTACTTCGTCAAAAAGGTTTTGAGGTTTACCGCCCGCAACTTACCGGACAAGGCGATCGCGTGCATCTTGCGCGGCCTGATATCGGGTTGAGCACACATATCGATGATGTGGTCAACACGATTCTTTATGAAGACTTGCGCAATATCATCCTCGTTGGCCACAGCTATGGCGGGATGGTGATCAGTGGTGTCGCAGATCGGGTTCCGGATCGCATCAAACGATTGGTTTATCTCGACGCGATGGTGCCCAATGACGGCGATAGCGTTAGCACGATGTTGCGAGGTGGAGCCGACTTCATTAAGCAAATGACTAAGGGCGACTACATCGTGCCAGCGTGGGTCAAACCGGATCAATTACCACCACACGACGTGCCGCAATCATTGAAGACTTTTACTGATCCAATCGTTTTGAAGAATGAGGCAGCTCGCAAGCTACCGACGACATACATCCTCACCGTTGATAAAGGAAAGGAAGCTAAGGATGACGACTTCTTTGCGCAGTCGCAACGCGCGAAAGAGAGAGGATGGTCCATGCTGCAGCTGACGTCCGATCACAATCCGCAGTGGTCTGCACCGGAAGCGCTGGTGGAGATGTTAGCCGGAATCCGTTAGCAAATTTCTCTCTAGTGTCAGGAAGTTGTTTGGCGTCAAGGTCGGTCGAACGAGACGCAGCTCCCCAATAGACTGATTTGAAAAGGAAGTTCTTTCCAGTCGTATGTATCGCGTCACTCGTTCGCCGCTAAAGTGCCTCGCGAAAGTGATTGCTGCGGGTGGTCTATTAAATCCGATCATCTAAACCAAGAGAGATGCACATCATTCGATTACTACATTCATCGCCTTTTGGGGTTAAGTCTCCTTACTGGAGGCCTTTGCGAGCCTATGCCTCGGGTTTTTCGCTTTATGTTTTCTGCGAAATCCCGTGCACGCCGGAAAATTATTCGCGTTCGGGACTGTTGGAGTACGGCCAGTAGTTTGGAACACGAGAGAGTGGTTGTATACGAACCGCAATCTATGAAATGCGCCGGTCCGGTATAAAAAATACGGCTGTCTGCGACAATATTGGCGTCCCAAAGCATTCCGACTTCGAACCAGATTATTTCCTGGCTAAAGGAAATGGAAAGCCTCCGCAAATTGCTGTGTGAACTGTTAGTTTGCCGCTGGTCCGTGAGAGCGAGTTCTAGATTGTAGCACCGAGGGAATAGAAAGCTTCATGACCTCATGCTAGGCGGGTGCTGGAAAGAAAGTTGAACTAACCCCGACACGTGACTGGAGGCAACTCATTAAGCATTTGGAGCGGACTCGCCATGAGCGTGCTCTTTTGGAAGGTATGGTTATAAAGCATTGAACAAGCGCTAGCAGCGGATTCG
>JAICQI010000825.1 GCA_025937955.1 Pyrinomonadaceae bacterium | reverse complement strand
GGATTACAAGATTTCCAGAATTAACAAGATAAGGCGCAGTCCGGCTCTTCGCTGATTTCGCTACGTCGGCCGGCGTTCCCGCAACCACCACTCGCCCGCCTTCATCACCGGCACCCGGTCCGATATCGATTACCCAATCGCTCCCGGCAACCACGCGCATATCATGTTCAACGAGGATCACGGTATTTCCGGCTTCGACGAGGCCATCGAGTTGGACCATCAGCTTCTCCACGTCTGCCGGGTGCAGTCCGGTCGTTGGTTCATCAAGGATATAAAGAGTGTTGCCACGCTGTATTCGTTGCAGTTCAGTCGCAAGCTTGATTCGCTGCGCCTCGCCGCCGGAAAGTTCGGTGGCCGACTGGCCGAGACGGATGTAGCCGAGTCCGACCTGGCGCAACACACCGAGCGAACGATGAACATGCGGCTCGTCAGCGAAGAATTTCCAAGCAGTGTCTACCGTCATTTGCAACACGTCGGCAATGCTCTTATCCCGATACTTGATCTCGAGAGTCTTCGCGTTGTATCGCGCGCCATGACAGACCGGACAAGGCGCATAGACGCTCGGCAGAAACAACAGCTCCACCATCACCCAGCCTTCACCTTCGCAATTTTCGCAACGGCCTTTCGCGACGTTGAACGAGAAACGTCCGGCATCATAACGACGCGCTCGCGCCGCTTTAGTTTCAGCAAAGATCTTGCGAACGTAATCGAAGAGCCCCGTGTAAGTAGCGAGATTTGAGCGTGGCGTGCGACCGATTGGTTTCTGGTCCACCACGACCAAACGCTTTATCGCTTCTATACCCTCGGTTATCTGGCCGCCGAGCGTCGCCACCGCCGTGCTTTCGAGTGTTTCACCTTCGTCCTCATCCGGCTGGAGGTGATGGCCCAGTTGCTCCGCGACCAGTTCCACCAAGACCTGACTCACGAGGCTCGACTTGCCCGAGCCCGACACACCGGTCACGGTGGTGAACACGCTTAACGGAAACTCGACGTCGAGATCGTGCAGGTTGTTGCGCGTGACGCCTTTCAATTTCAACCATGACCTGGGCGTGCGCGGTTCACGGAACGGAAGTGAGACTTCACCGAATAGATGTCGCCGGGTTTGCGATTCTTTTACGCGCTCGAGTCCCGCGGTTGGTCCACTGTAAAGTATTTCGCCTCCGTGTTCGCCAGCCTCTGGTCCAACATCGACAATCCAATCAGCATGACGAATCACGTCGAGCTCGTGTTCGACGACGAAGAGCGAGTTTCCGGAAGCCTTCAACTGGTCGAGCGCCGCGAGGAGTGCCTCCGTATCTGCTGGATGCAAACCCGCGGATGGCTCGTCGAGCACGTAAACGACGCCAAACAGATTGGAGTGAACTTGAGTAGCGAGTCGCAGGCGTTGCAACTCACCGGGCGACAGCGTGGGCGTACTGCGTTCGAGCGAGAGATAACCGAGACCGAGATCGAGTAACACGGTGAGCCGTGCAGCGAGGTCTTCGCAGATTCGCTGCGTCACAATCGCCTTCTCCGGATGGTCTGTCTTCAGCTTTCCAAATCCCTGCGCAGTGCCGTGAGCATACGGGCGTATCACAGTCGCTAAACGCTTGAGTGGCAGCCGCGAGATTTCAGCAATGTCGAGACCTGCAAATTTTACTGAGAGCGACTCGGGACGAAGGCGTTTGCCGTGACACGTCGGGCATTCGGTGCCCACCATAAACTGGGCCACGCGTTTTTTCATGAGCGCGCTGTGGGTGTTAGCAAACGTGTGCAGCACGTGACGGCGCGCGCTCGTGAACGTTCCCATGTAGCTCGGCTCTTCCTTCCGCTTCAGCGCGCGTCGCACTTCGTCTCGATCGTAGCCCGGATAGACAGGCACGCGTGGCTGTTCATCGGTGAAGAGGATCCAATCGCGGTCCTTTTTCGGCAGTTCGCGCCATGGAAGATCGACGTCGTAGCCAAGTGTGGTTAGGATGTCGCGCTGATTCTGTCCGCCCCAGGCAGTGGGCCATGCGGCAATCGCGCGCTCACGAATCGTGAGCGAGTCGTCGGGCACCATCGACTGCTCGGTTACCTCGTAGATTCGACCGAGTCCATGACACGTCGGGCACGCACCCTCCGCGGTGTTTGGCGAAAACGATTCGGCGTAAAGAATGGTTTGGCCCGGCGGATAATCGCCGGCGCGCGAGTACAACATCCGCAGCAGGTTTGAGAGCGTCGTGACGCTGCCGACAGACGAGCGCGTGGTTGGCGAGCCGCGTTGTTGCTGGAGTGCGACGGCCGGCGGTAAACCATCGATTTGATCGACGTCGGGCACCGCCATCTGGTGAAAGAGACGCCTCGCGTAAGGCGAAACAGATTCGAGATACCGCCGCTGCGCCTCGGCATAAAGTGTACCGAATGCCAACGACGACTTCCCCGAACCAGACACGCCCGTGAACACAACCAGCGCATCACGCGGCAAATCCAGATCGATATTCTTGAGATTATGCTCCCGCGCACCCCGCACACGCACAAAGCCCGTGAAGTCGGTGTCGGCGGCTTCGGAATGAACGGCAACTCTCTGGACGCTAACGGCCACATCGGGCCTTAAGCAACCCCAGTGCCGACCTGTCTATACTTATTTGGGACGAAGAAGCTAAGGAAGACTAACCACGGATGACACGGAAAAAATCCGGATTTACGATCCGCGTCATCCGTGGTTGAGTTTTTACATCTGATCGGGGAGGTTACTCACCCCACTTCCCCACAATGAGTCCGATGATCGCTCCACCGACGGCACCCAGGATAAGGATTGGTGCGTAGGCTTTGGTGATGATCGCGTCC
>JAICQI010000895.1 GCA_025937955.1 Pyrinomonadaceae bacterium | reverse complement strand
CGCCATCTCGATAGCGCGACGTATCGCGGGCGTTTGACCAATGATGCATTCCTCGCCGTAGCGTTCGTGCAGCGCGCTACGCAAGTGCATGATCTCCGCGGACAACTGATCGCGCTCCAGCGCCGTGCCGATCTGGTCGGCGATACCTTCGACCAGCGCGACTTCGTGATCTTCGAATCCTTCGCGCGCCTGGCTCCACACCAGTCCGAGCAGTCCAAAAGTGTGTCCACCGACTCTGACAGGCGCGACGAGCGCCGCCCGACCACCAAGTACCGAGTTGAACAGGAGCCTGATCGGAAGCGGTAGATCGGTTTCGAGTAAACGCAACGTCTTGCCTTGGGCGAGCACTTCGACCATCGCGGGAAACGCCGTCACATCCAGCGACTTCCCGTATGAGTCCAACAGTCCCTGTACAGACTCGATCGCGGCCTGTGGCGCGGCTTTGAATGCGGCGAGACTGATGCGACTGCCGGCCGGATCGAGTACTCCTAGCGCCGAATAGTCAGCACCGACCAGCGCAACCGCGCGCTCCAGCACGAGCGACGACACCTCACGAAAATCGGATCGAGCATTCAACGCATTCGCAATCGACAACAGCGCCCGCTTTGTTTCAGCTTCGCGTTCCTTATCGGTGTAAAGGCGCGTGTATTGATATCCGATCGCGATCTGTCCGGCGATCGATTGCAGAAACGAGACTTCGTCGTCGAGCCACTCGCGCGGCTCGCGGGTGGTGTGCAGACCAACCAGCCCCAGCACGTCGTTACCAAGCATCACGGGCACGACGAGCAACGAACGAGTACCAAGACTCGCGGCCAGGAACCGCACCTTCTGATTCATACCGCTGGCAGAGATATCGTTCAGGCGAATCGGCTCGCGGAGATCGACGTGTTCCGAGAGTTGGTTCACGTTGAGCGGAATGACGGTGCCGAGGCTCGAAGGCACGTCGTTCGAGGCACGCCACTCGTGACTGATGCGCAGTTCGCTGGGTGAATTCAACTGGATCACGTCGCAGCGATCCACGTTCATCATGCGGCCGAGTTCGGAGACGATTACGGTGAGGAAGCGGTCGAGATTGATAGCGTGAGGGAGAGTCATCGCGAGGCGATTGATAATCCC
This sequence comes from Pyrinomonadaceae bacterium, assembly GCA_025937955.1. Lineage (GTDB taxonomy): Bacteria > Acidobacteriota > Blastocatellia > Pyrinomonadales > Pyrinomonadaceae > PSRF01. The sequence goes on along the minus strand of JAICQI010000895.1, from coordinate 1,278 downwards.
CTCGCGCGCCTCGTGCATTTTGATCTTGCGCTCTAAAGAAAGAGACTGGGTCGACATCTTCCGGACGGAAGGATAGACGCAGACTCAGTAGGAGAACAAGTCAGGAAGGGTAGCTTGGCCCCGTTGTGGGGAGAGCGGGGGCAAGCCCACTTCCTGACTTGTTCATTCTCTCTTATAATCGCCACATGCCGATTTACGAGTACGAATGTAAAAAGTGCAACGCGCACGTAGAGGCTTTTCAGAAGGTCAGCGACAAGCCGTTGACCAAGTGCCGCAAGTGCGGCGGCAAGTTGGAACGGAAAATCTCGGCCCCGGCGATTCAGTTCAAGGGCTCCGGCTGGTACGTCACGGATTACGCCAAGACAACTAAAGGCGAGAAGTCAGAATCCGAGTCAGCAGCACCGGAAGCAAAAGCCGACAAACCCGAGAAGACCGAGAAGAAGACAAAAGAGAGCTCCCCAGCGAAGAAGACTCCCGATAAGCCTTCATCCTCTAAAGCATCGACCGGCGATTAGCCGTTCCGGTTTCGAAACATGCGTTCGACAAGAATCCCGCTCATCCTGCTCGCTATCGGGGCGCTGTCTGTCTCGATGCTGGGCCAATCGGGTTATAAACCAAACGCAAACGCTTCGGGCGGCGTTATGGTCGGCGTCGTAGCGCGACGCGAGAGCAACAAGACCATACCAATCACGAGCAAAGAAGTTTCCGTCTACGACAACGGCGTCGAACAATCAATTCGCAACTTCACTCCCGATCCGTCGCCGGCTCGCATCGTCCTGCTGGTTGACAACTCTTTAACGATTCGCGCCGATGTGGACAAGCTTGAACAGGCGGCGCGCGAGTTTGCCTACGAGATTTTCGAAGGCGACAAGCTCCTAATCGTCGGTTACGACGAGCAGGCCGAGATCGTTTCTGATTGGACCGACGATGCCAAAGCGATCGAGGTATCGCTGAAGCTGTTTCGAAAAAAGGGCCAGCCGCACCTCTTCGACGCGATTCGCGCCGTGGTTGAAGAAGCGCTTCGACCGGTGCAGGGACAGAAGCGGATCATCGTCGTGATCAGCGACGGGTTGGACCGCGGCAGCAAGGCGACCTTCGAACAGACGCTCGCGGAGTTGCAAGCAGAGAACATCATGGTCTACGCCGTTCAAGCCGTCGATCGAACGCGCGGCGCGATCCGGCGCGATGTGCCGAAGCCGAAGGTAGTTATCGATAAACTCGCGGAAGGCACGGGCGGGCAGATCTTCTCGATTGACGAACCGCAGGTGGCCGCAAAGG
>JAICQI010000784.1 GCA_025937955.1 Pyrinomonadaceae bacterium | reverse complement strand
TCCAAAACGGAAGGCCCTCATTCAAGTGGCGAGGTGCAGCCCCGTCGTTCACATAGGCATCTTAGCGTCTTTGCGCCTTTGCGCCTTTGCGTGAGAAGATCTTCCTGATAGACTTCGCAACTTGGTGAGTTTATTTGCCAGAATTACGTCTGTCATCCGAAGTATCGCAATCGTGATTGCGATCGCGGCTGTTTTCCTCTTCGGCGTTGCCACGACGGTATATCTCTCTTTGCGCAGCCCGGAAGTGCAGGTCCCGAACGTCGTCGGCAAAGACCGCTTCGAGGCAGAACGTATCCTGGCGGAAGCCGATCTAAAGTTTCGTGTGCGCGCCACCAGGCCCAGCAACGAAGCACAACCCGACACAGTTATGTTTCAGTTGCCGCGAGCCGGCGAGGTCGTCAAGACAGGGCAGACGGTGGCGATGGACATCAGCCGCCCAACAAAGGCAGGCGAGTCATCCGAAAACGTAACGCCCGACGAGCCAACGGAGAATCGCAACACAAATTCAGCGGCAAACAACAACGAGAACAAGCCGAAGCGACCACCAAGAAACAAGAACGCAAACGATAATGCGAACGCAAACGCGAACGGCAATACGAACAAACCAGCTAACGTTAATCGGCCCAATGCTAACGCCGGCGTGCCCAATGTGAACGCCACCCCCCGAAGCAACGTGAATCGAACTAACTTGCCGAACGCGAATACGCGACCAGCGGCAAGCAATGACAACAGACGTCCGGTGGCTCCGCGGCCAACGCCAGCCGCGCCCAAGCCGACCCCATAAGCGTTAATGATCAATCGAACCATCGAAATCGCGCCTTCGATTCTCTCTGCCGACTTCTCTTGTCTCGGAGACCAGATCAAGGCCGTGGAACGCGGCGGCGCGGGCGTGTTGCACGTCGACGTGATGGATGGTCATTTCGTACCGAATATCACAGTGGGTTTGCCTGTCGTAAAGTCATTGTCCGGCTTCACTCGCCTGCCGATCGACGCTCATCTGATGATTACCGATCCCGGAACATACGCGACGCAGTTTGTTGCTGCCGGCGCGCAAATGGTCTCAGTTCACGTCGAGGCAGATGCGCATTTGCACCGCACGTTAATGTCGATCAGGAACGCCGGGGCACAGGCTGGAATCGTGTTGAACCCAGCGACGCCGGTGGTGGCGGTCGAGGAGGCATTACAGTTTGCGGACTATGTTCTGGTAATGTCTGTCAATCCCGGGTTCGGCGGTCAGAAGTTTATTCCGCAGTCAATTGATAAAGTGAAACGGCTGCGCCGGATGATCGACGAGCGGCAGTTGAACGTTCGCATCGAGATCGACGGCGGAATTGACCGCAGCAACATCGAGAAAGTAGTCGCAGCCGGGGCTGAGATTATCGTGGCCGGTTCGGCAATTTTTGGCACACCCGACGCCGAAACAGCGGTAAAAGAGCTCCGCGACGCTACCGTTCAATGGGTTTAGCCGCAATTATGTGCTTTTGGTGCCTTTTTGTGGCAAACCGGATGAGTGAAAATTGAATCCGATAGCGGTAAGTCCCTTAACTCGCACACAGACAAGTTTTATTGGAGGTTGATCTTATGAAGTCTCGCTTTCTTATCCTGGCGGCGTTCTGCGCCCTTGTTTTTGGGCTCCCGCAAACTTCTGTTGCCCAGAAACCCAGCGGCCAGACAGAGCTGTCGACCGGCCAGCGGCTAGACGTCATGTCTTCAAAACTCGACTTGCTGCGCCGTTCGCTGAGCAGCGCGATCAAAGTGATGGAAGGCAAGATCACGAAGGAGGACAAGGACAAAAAGACCAACGCCGACGATCCAATCGTGCGATTGAAGAGCCTCGAAAAAGAAGTTGCCGGTGTCAATTCTGAAATAAACGATCTCCGGACCAAGAATGACAAGGCCGAAAAGTTTGACACTACGGCTATCGATCGACTCGAGGGGTCGGTCGCGGAGTTAAATACGCGTGTCGAGAGCACCTTGCAGGAGACGGCGTCGCTAAGGAACGCCAGCGTGGCTGCCAATGCCACCGATAAAAAGAAGAAGAAAAAAGGAAAGCTCTTTGGTCTGTTTGGCGGCGGCGAAGATAAGTACGCCGACCTGACCGGAGCCGCAGTCGCTGGTCGCGACCGTGTGCTGTTTGAAGAGGCCGCCAAAGAAGTCCGCAAGGGACATCACGATACGGGCCGTCTGCTCTTCGCCACGATCATCAACACTTATCCCGATTCGCCTTTTCTGGCACTGGCGAAGCTCGCGATCGCCGACTCGTTTTTCCTCGAAGGAAGTACAAGCTCTTTGATTCAAGCCGCCCAGGCTTACCAGGATTGGCTGACGTTCTTTCCCACCGATCCACTCGCGGATGACGCCAGCTTGAAAGTGGCTGAAGCCGAGATGCGGCAGATGGGACTGTCCGATCGCGATATCTCGCACGCTAAAAAAGCTGAGCTGCGGCTGAAAGTGCTGCTCCAGCAGTATCCGAAGAGCCCGTTGCGCCAAACCGTCGAAGCTCGCCTTGCTGAAGTGCAGGAAAACCTGGCGATGCACAATCTCCAGATTGCGCGTTTTTATTACGACGTTAAGTATTCAACCGGAAAAGGTGGTTTGAAGGGTTCGCAGTCGCGCTTGAAGGAGATCGTTGATAAGTATCCATGCTTCTCTTACAACGACGAAGTGTTTTACCGTCTGGCGACGACGTACCAGGCTGAGGAAGAGCCTGACGAAGCGGCGCGGTATTACCAGAAGCTTATCCAGGAGTTTCCGGAAAGCGAGTTCAACGAAAAGGCCCGCGAGCAACTGAACATTATCGGCGCACCGATCCCTGACAAATCCGCGCCGAATCCGTGCTCGAAACGGCAGCAGCAAAGCTTTATGGGCAATCTGATGCAGCAGGTTTCCGGACGCGCTGACGTCACCGTCAACAAGGACGGCATCCTTATCAGTAAGGAAGGCAAGGAAGGCACTGACCTTATCGACGAAGCACTGCGTTACAACGGTACAGTGCCGGCGCTCACTACGCCCGACGCGCCGACTCAGCGTAGCTCTCCGAAGGCACCGGCAGCCGATCCGAAGACCAGAAACGCGACCAGCGGGGCTGCGC
>JAICQI010000163.1 GCA_025937955.1 Pyrinomonadaceae bacterium | reverse complement strand
GCCCTTGGCATCGAGGATCGCCTTACGCAAACGCGCGTTGGCATCTGGATCACCACCGCCGGAACGCGCCGCGACGGTGATCTCTTTAATAAACTTCGTAAACAGTTTGCCGCGCTTGGCATCGAGCGCGCCTTTCTTGTGCTTGATACTATGCCATTTCGAATGTCCGGACATTTGAGTTGAATCCTTCTGGAATGGGTCGTCAGGGACGGCAATATATCACACGGATTGACACGGATAAAATCCGGATTTCGTCCGTATTCATCCGTGGCCTTACTTTAATTGCTCGTATTCCTTCTTCGCTTGCACCAGCACCGGGAGGTCGGGGTCGGCGTCTTTCCAGAGCGCGAAGAAATCCTGGTATGACTTGCGTGCAGCGCCCGTGTCGCCGCTGATGGCCGCAGCGCGTGCGAGGCCAAGGTGAGCGAGTACTCTTATCGTGGAAAAAATAGCTATGCCCGGGCGGTCTATAATCGCCTGGAATTCAGCGGCTGCTTCTTTGCCCATGCGCTGTTGCAAATAAAGATTGCCTCTCGTGTATTTCGTCGAGGAGCCAATAATTAAGCCAGTCTCGTACGGACGCACTGCTTCCAACAACTGAATCGCCTGACTAAAGTTACCCTTACTGCTCTCAACAGCAGCCGTGATTATTGGAACAGCCATCGAAACAATAATCGTGTTGTATGGAGAAGCAGTGCGGGCCTGCTCGAGCAACGACTGCGCCTGACTTAGATCGTCGCAGGTCGCGTAAACATGAGCGGCGCTGGCCAGGTTCGTTATCCCACGGTGTAGATTCATGGCCGCCTTCGCATTGGCTTTAGCCTGATCGCACTTTCCGATCGTCGCCAACTCGTCCGCCAGCCCCATCAGCCCACTGGCGACGGCTTCTTCGCGACCCTGACGCTTGAACATTTCCCGTGCTTGCTTTTGCAACTCTTCAGCGCGCTTTGCTTTGCCCTCAAACAGCGCCATCCCACTCAGCCGCACCGTGAATTCTGCTTCTTCGGGCCGGCCAGTAACCCGCTGCAGTTCACGATCCATTGTGGCTTGATCACGCCGCAGATAAGCAAAGAAATAGTTAGTAAGGCGCGCTGTTAACGCATCGGGATTGATCTTCTGCAGCTCCTGGGCCGCTTGCTCCGCCTCGTCGAGCCGTCCCAACAGTATAAAACCCGTGACCAGATTTTCTCGCGCGTTGATATTGTTTGGACTCAGCCTGACTGCCTCTAAAGCTTCCTTCAGCGATTCTTCGTGACGGCCCAGAAACTTGTATTGAAAAGAGAGATTGTTGTGAGGGATGAAATCGTCAGGATAAAGCCTGGCCCAGGTTTGCAGTGTTTCAATTGTCTTGTCGATTTCGCCGGTCAGAAACGAATAGTACTTCTCCATGATGTAGAGCCGTTCACGTTCACTGACTCGATCACGAAGGTCATAGGCTTTCTGCGTGTATTCTTTTGCGGCCTCAAACTGTTCATAATTGCCGTAGTGAACGGCAATGCGTGCGTAGGCCATCGCAAAATTCTGATCGAGCTCGACGGCCCGTTTATAAAACGTTAACGATTCGCGCGCTCTTCCTTTCGCCCTCTCCTCGTTAGCCATCGCGTAGGCCTTCAACGCTTCCAGAGAAGACGTAGTAGCCTGCTCGATGTTCACGTCGTACTTCTGTATCGAGCTCAACGACTCGCCCAATTTCTGTCGCAGGTTTGACGCGGCGATGCCGAGCGAAGAAAGCACCTTCTCCTTGCTCTCAGCTTCTATCTGCTCGCGGGCAAACGGATCGCCGGAGGACGGATTGATCGCTTCCAGGGTGATCACGTAATGAGTGCCAAGACTCGCGATCGTACCGGTCAGCATCGCCTTGATACCCTGTCGTTGGCAGATCTCTCGACCGACATCGCGTGTGATTCGATCGTCAGGCGAGCGCCCCATGAACCGCAGCGTTTCGCGCACACGCTCTTCGGGATACAAGTTCAAGAACGGCGTTTGTCCGAGGTGCACGGAGAGCGCCTGCTTCAGCGTGCCGTCGAAAACCGGTTCGCCGGTACTGTTAACAAAGTCGGTAAGCAGAACCGTATCGCGGCTGGTCAGCGGCTGCGAGTTGCGGCGGTACAAGTAGAACGCAGAAGCAGTTGCGACCACGAGAAAAAGCGCGACGATTGCCGCCGCTACTTTGTGACGTTTGATTCCATTCGCTATGTACTCGGCGCTCGAAACGTGAGTGACTGTCTTCTCAACAGTGGGCGTCGCGTGTTGCGCGGCAGTCGGCAAAGCCGCGAGCTCACTGATCTTCGATCGTGTGAAACTGCCGGGCGGCGCTGATCGTTCCAGCTCTGATTCAAACTCCAACCGTTGCTTGAGCCGGCGCAGATCGGTGATCAGCTCTTTGATGGTCTGGTAGCGCTCGTCGCGATCCTTTCGCAACGCCTTCATCACGATCCAATCGAGCTCCGCGGGCACGTCGGGCGCGAAACGAGCAAGCGACGGCGGCTCCTTCTGCGTGATCGCGACGATAACGTCTGTCGACGTTTCACCTTCAAAAGGAGTTCGGCCCGCGATCATTTCGTAGAGCACCACGCCAAGACTCCAGATGTCACTGCGTGCATCGACTGGTTTGCCACGCGCTTGTTCCGGCGACATGTAGTGAGACGTGCCCATCACTACGCCGGCATCCGTCTGCACCAACACCCGGGTCGAGGCCTCGGCGTCTGAAGGACTCCTGTCGACGGTCTCGGTGAGTTTTGCGAGGCCGAAGTCCAACACCTTCACGTAGCCGTTGCGACGTACCATGATGTTGTCAGGCTTGATGTCGCGATGAACGATTCCGGCCGCGTGTGCTTCTTCGAGGGCGCTGGCGACCTGGACCGCAACGTCGAGAACCTCCGGGGTCTGGAGTGGTGTCGCGGCAATCTTCCGTCGCAGGGTGACGCCGTCAATGTACTCAGTTGCGATGTAATGCCGCCCCTCATCTACTCCGACTTCATAGATCGTGAGTATGTTCGGATGATTGAGGTTTGACGCCGCTGATGCTTCCTGTTCGAATCGATTCAGACGATCTTTGTTGGTAGTGAATTCATGGGCAAGGATCTTGATCGCGACCTTGCGACCAAGCTTCATGTCTTCGGCAAGATAGACGACGCCCATCCCGCCTGCACCGAGCTTGTCGAGAATTCTGTAATGTGAAACTTTTTCGGGGTCCATTTTAAAAGCACAAACGCTTAGTTTATACGGGCATCGTTTGCTGCTGTTTCAAAAAGCGCGCAACGATCCCGCCGGACCGCTCAACAACGTCACCGCGACCGCCGTGCGGAAGAGCCAGATGATCAAGCCCGCAACGATTGGAGAAATATCGAACATGCCGAGCGGTGGAATCATCCGCCGTAAAGGACCCAATAACGGTTCGGTTGTATCGACTAAAAACCGCATCAGCCGATTTCGATAGCTCAATCGTGCCCAGCCGAAGACGATGCGCATACTTATCAATAGTAGATAGAGCGACAAAAGACCGTAGATGATGTAACCAAATAGCGTGATGATCGCGCCGCGCTGCGTGCTTTCTATCACTCCTAAGACCGTGACGAAGATAGTCTCCGCTAACCAGGCGAGGAAAAACCCGAGCAGTATGGCTATCAATATGACAACCAGCGGCGCAAATTTTGGATCCGCGCCGACGTCGCGCAGTCCACCGCGCACGGGGATGACAAGCCAATCCGTAAGACGCCGCACAGTGCGCGATGCCCACCCAAATGGATTCAAATCCATCCCGTCGGCAATCAGCCTGACGATCATCAACACGATCACGCCGAAGATGACAACCGCGATTGCCATTTGTACAAACTCGAAAGTACGTTGAATGATGAGCATGGTTTTTTAATGTCTCGGGGCTCGTTCTCCAAAGATGGCCGTGCCGATGCGGACCATGGTTGCGCCCTCCTCGATCGCAACCTCAAAATCGTGAGTCATACCCATTGAGAGCTCGCCCGTCCGCTCTCCAAATGCGCCGCGCCGCCCGAGCTCATCCCTCAACTCCCGTAAACGACGAAAGAATGGGCGGCTTTGTTCCGGGTCGTCGAAGAAGGGCGGCAATGTCATCAACCCGACTAGTTTTAGACGCGACAGTGGTCCTAGATCTTCGACCAAATGGGTTAACTCCGACTCGTCAATACCCGATTTCGTTTCTTCGTGGCCGAGATCCACCTGCACCAAAATGGGCAGGCTCTCCCTTTTTTCTTCGATGCATATCCGGTCGAGTCGCCGCGCTAAATCCACCGAATCGACCGAATGAATTACTTCAAAAATGTTGACGGCACGTCTCGCCTTGTTTGCCTGAAGGTGGCCGACGAGGTGCCAGCGGACCTTATCACGGCCTATTTCGTTGACCTTTTCTTCGGCCTCCTGAACCCGGTTTTCCCCGACATCGGCTGTACCAAGTTGGATCAGTAATTTTACGGAGGACGCAGGATGAGTCTTGCTGATGGCGATCAGGGTGACCTCCTCCGGCCGGCGGCCCGACCTCTGGGCAGCAGCCTCGATCCGCGCGCGAACGCCCGCAAGTCGTGCGGCCAGTTGTTTTTGCATCGGGTCAAGCGTGGCCATAGTAGTCAATTTGATAGCTGGACATAATAACCCCAGACAGCAAAAGGTCGTAGAAGCGGCATAAAGATTGATGCTATGGTAGCCCATTGCGGCCCCGAGAACCTCATAGGCCAATGTTTACAAGGAGGAACGGATGAAAAAAGGAAAACTATTTGGGATTCTCGTGTTAAGCCTGTTGATGGTCGTGAGCGTAGCGACAGATGCAATGGGCCAGGGACGCGGTCGCAGAGCATCGCGCGGCTTTGATAAGAAGTGTGACAAGTTTGTTAATTGTCATGACGCGCGTGATGGTCGTTGGGACGGACGCGGACCTAACCGTCGTACAAACACATTTAGACGTCGTCGAAACCGCGATCGAGACTTTGACAGTATCAGATGGAGACGCCGCCACCGCGACCGTGATTTCGACCGCGACCGGCGTTGGCGACGCGATAGGTGAGGCATTCTTGACACCCTCCGACCGCGTTCGCATAATGACCTACCCGACATCTTGCGGATGTGGCGGAACTGGCAGACGCGCAGGTCTCAGAAGCCTGTGATGGTGACATCGTGGAGGTTCAAGTCCTCTCATCCGCACCATAAAATTCAGACCATCCACAGATTACAGTGATTCTCCTGTTAATCGGTGGATGGTTTTTTCGTTATAAAAATAATTGCCACAGATTTTTGGAGGTCGGTGTCTAAGTGGTAAGAGGTCCAGTTCCGAAAGGGGAGTATTGATGAACGTCGATCAAGCAGCTTTGATGGAAAACGACAATTTGAGGCATAACGTTGCCAGCCAACTGCCTGAGAGAGCCGTGCGTTTGAAGCTTGCAGAACGACCGGATCGCGATCGCATTCAAAGGGTTGTCGATCTGGCGGACGCACTGTTGTCGGAGGCAGAAACACTGGCACGAGACAAGGCTTTCACTGAGGAAGCAACCCGACTCAAACCGTTGGACATTCTCGGCGGAATCAGTTTCTATGATGAAGTGCAGCGGTTCGAGACTCACCTAATCAAGATGGCGCTGTCTGAAACTGGAGGTAATCAGGCAAAGGCAGCAAGGCTCCTTGGAATTAAAGCAACTACCTTAAACTCCAAAATTAAACTCTTCAAGATTGACGTAGGCTAGGCTCCCCAGCCAAGCAATCAATTAACTGCCTCCGACGTCCCGAGAAGCTCAGCTTCGGTGACGTCGGAGACTGTTAACAACTTCTCCTCGAAAAGATTCGAGTCGACCAGCGTCTGAACGACGTAACGGCCGGAGGTCGGGAACGTCACGTTCACGAAGAAACTGATGTTGTCGGCGAGCCCTCCGGACGCGATCTCGAACCGCGTCGGCTGTGAGACGACGATCGGTTGTTTCCGATCGGGCGTTAGGATACGTACTTCGGAAAGGTAACTACCCTGCCCTTGCCAGTGATGCACGATTGCAAACTTGATCAACGACAAGGGTAATTGTTGGACCATAATGTTGTGGAAAACGCCCATGAACGAGAGCCTGTTCCCCGCCTCGAGGCGAACGTCGTCACAAAACAATGTATAAAGCAATTCCAGTTTTTTCTCGGTTGGCTCAGTACTACTCATGGGTTCTCCTAAACAGCCACAAAGAAGCACAAAATCCACAAATGATTCTTCTCAAAATGTTTTGTGTCTTTTCTGCCTTTTTCGGTTACTCCAACATGCCTTTGAATGTGGCTTCGTCGAGGATGGTGACGCCGAGCGACTGTGCTTTGTCGAGCTTCGATCCGGCCGCCTCGCCTGCCACAACGTAATCTGTCTTCTTGCTGACAGAAGAATTAACTCTGCCGCCTCGCGCTTCGATCAGGGCCTGCGCCTCGTCACGCCTGAAGCTCGCCAGTGTTCCGGTCAACACAAACTGTTTCCCGGCAAAGCGCTCGTCAGCTTCCGCGCTACCGCGACGCTCGGCTTCAGTTTTTACTCCTGCAGCCCGCAGCCTATCACATAGCGCGCGATTCCCTTCATCGTCGAACCAGTCGCGCACGCTTTCTGCCACCGTTAAACCGATCTCCGGAATCGCATCCAGCTCTTCAACCGTCGCATGCGTGAGCCGTTCAAGCGAGCCCAGCTCGTGCGCAAGGATGCCTGCTGTTCTCTCACCCACGTGCCGAATTCCCAGCGCATAAATCAGGCTGGACAAATCTCGCGTCTTGCTCGCTTCGATCTGCGTTAGCAGATTCGTAGCAGACTTCTTCGCCATCCGCGGCAAACTGGCGACCTGTTCCAACGTTAGTGAATAAAGATCGCCAACGTCTTTCACCATCTTCTCGCCGATAAGTTGCTCCGCCAACACTACGCCCAGGCCTTCGATTCTCATCGCGCGACGCGAAGCGAAGTGAATCAGTTTGCCGAGCAGTTGCGCCGTGCAATCCGCGGCCACGCAACGCGCAACGACTTCGCCCTCCGGACGAGAGATCAATCCACCACACACCGGGCAATTCTCAGGAGGTTCAAACTCACGCTCTTTCCCAGTGCGTTTCGACGTCACAACGCTGAGGACTTTGGGAATGATCTCGCCACTCTTCTCGATCATCACCGTGTCGCCGATCTTGACTCCCAGACGCTTGATCTCGTCTTCATTGTGCAGCGTGGCGCGCGCGACCGTCGTGCCGGCGAGAAACACCGGTTCCAAAAGCGCGACCGGTGTTATTGCGCCGGTGCGTCCGACAGAAACAAAGATATCCAAAACCTTCGTCGAGGCCTGGCGCGCGGGATACTTGTACGCGATGGCCCAACGCGGCGCTTTCGACGTCGCGCCAAATTCGTCCTGCAACGCAGTCGAGTTCACTTTCACAACGAGACCGTCGATTTCGTAGCCAAGATCGTCGCGCAGAGCTTCTTTCTCGTTCGCGAAGTCGATCACTTCATCGATAGTCTTAGCGAGTTTGCGATGGGGGTTGACGCGAAAGCCTGCTTTGTCGAGCCAGTCGAGTGATTCCCAGTGAGTAGGGAAAGGCTTGCGACCATTCACCAGCAGATCGTACGCAAACATGTCGAGCTTGCGGCGGGCCACCAGGCGCGAGTCGAGCTGGCGGATCGCGCCGGCGGCCGCGTTGCGCGGGTTCGCAAACCGCGGCTCGCCTTGCTCTTCCCTTTCCGCGTTGGTCCTTTCAAACACATCACGCGGGATGAAAACCTCACCGCGGACTTCGAGCCCCGTATCAATCCCCTTCGCTTTCGATTTCAGACGCAGTGGCACACTGCGGATCGTGCGCGCATTTTGCGTAACGTCTTCACCGATGCGTCCATCGCCACGTGTCACGCCGCGCAACAGCAAACCATTTTCATACTGCAACGATAAAGACAAGCCATCGATCTTGAGCTCGGCGACGTACTCGAGCGCGCGACCTTCAGCGAGCCGGCGGCAACGTTCGTCAAAAGCACGCAGCTCGTCGATGTTGTAGCTGTTGTCGAGCGAAAGCATCTGGCGGGTGTGAACAACCTCGGGAAACCCTTCCGCTGGTCGCCCACCGACTCGCTGCGTCGGACTGTCAGGCGTGATCAACTCCGGATGCTCGACTTCAAGCTTCTGGAGTCTTTCCATCAGCTCGTCGTACTCGCGATCCGAGATCTCCGGCGCGGCCTCGACGTAATAGAGTTCATCGTGACGGCGGATCTCATCCCTGAGCTTTTCAATCTGGCGTGCGGTAGCCTTCATCCGTGTAAATCTGTGGCTGATTTTAGTCTGTGAATCACGCGGCCGATGAGCTTGATGGTCTTCAGGAAATCGTCCACGCGAATGTTCTCGTTTGGCCCGTGCGGATTCGAACCCGCGTAGCTCGTGCCAAACGACGCTACCGGCATCGGTGGATCGGAAACGCCACAAACCGCGCCCACTGGTCCACTCGACGGATCCATCGGATAGATCAGCGGCGGCGTGCCGTATACCTCAGTAGTTGACTCGATCACCGCACGCGCAACACGTGACTTCGCCGACGACTTCGCCAGCGGCGCGCTTCCGAGCTCGATGATCTCGATATCTTTGAATCCACGCACGTCGAGATGTTCACGCAAAAGCCCAACAACTATTTGCGACGTCAGATCAGGCACGAGCCGGAAATCGAGACGCGCCATCGCCGTGCTCGGCAGTACGGTTTTCGCACCCGCTTCGGTGTGGCCCGTACGAATACCACAGATCGTACACGTTGGACCAAAGATATGCTCCTTGACGAGCGTCTGTCCTTTCATCGAGCGCACCCAACCACCGATCCGGAACTCGCGTTTGAGTCCCGCTTCGTCCAGCTCGATCGCTTTCAAAACTTCCGAATCCTCGTCGCTGATTGGAGCGATGTACGATGAGAAGCCGTCGATAGTGATCACGCCTTTTGGAGATGTGATCGTTGCGAGTGCCTGCACGAGTCGCCATGCGGGATTGGGCACGATGGTGCCCCACTTCGAGTGCAGATCGGAGCGCGCGCCAAACGCGCGGAGCTCGAGAAAGGTGATGCCTTTAAAGCCGAGACTTACGATCGGAGTTTCACGAGTGTCGCTGGAGCCTTCGTCCCACAAACAACCATCCGCACGTAACAGCTCCGCGTTTTCAGTGGTGAAGCGATAAAGACTGGGACTGCCGAGACCGTCTTCTCCTTCGACGATGAAACGAATCGTCACCGGAAGTTTGCCGAACGTTTTTTGGTAAGCCTCGACGGCGGCGAGTCGCGCGACCAGATCGCCTTTGCTGTTTGCAGCGCCGCGCGCGTAGAGCTTTCCGTGTTCGATGGTCGCCGCGAACGGTCCGGAAGACCAGTCAGTCAAATGGCCCACTGGCTGCACGTCGTAGTGGCCATAAACGACGAAAGTTTTTGGACCACTGCCACACTCGCCGTAGATGATCGGATATCCCGAGCCCACGCGAAACGAGCGGGTCCCGATACCCACCCGCTGCATCGACTGCTCGACCGTCTCCGCGATCGCGCGCATACCCGTACCGCGCGCAGCCACGGAAGGCATGCGACACAGGTTCTGCAAGCGCTCCGTAAAAGCGCGTGCATGCCGATCAACATAACGGTCGAACTTGGTAAATATCATGAAAGTTTCGGGGAATTTGGCACCTCCTTGGAGTGCGGTGCCTTGGCACCGCTTT
>JAICQI010000782.1 GCA_025937955.1 Pyrinomonadaceae bacterium | reverse complement strand
TAGCTTACTCGGGGTGATTCTCGATCAACGCGGCAACACTGCCGAAGCGGAGAAGCAGTACGATGCGGCGTTGCGTTTGAAGCCGAAGCTCGTGAGTGCCTTGTCCAATCTCGGTGTGCTGTTGGCGCGCACCAATCGCACGTCTGAGGCGATCGCGAAGTTTGAAGAAGTTCTGAGGATCGATCCAAAACACGAACGCGCGAGCTTCAATCTCGGTGCTTTGTATGCCGCGCGCAGCGATTACAAACGTGCCGTCCCGCTCTTGGAAAAGACGGCAGGTGTAGCTGCCCTTTTCACCCTCGCACTCAAACTTGCCGAGGCGCACGAATATACCGAAGCAGTGCGTTTGTTTCAGCGCACCAATGAACTGAAGCCGCAGACGTATGAAGTGCTCTACAACCTGGGCCTGGCGCTCTACAACCTCGATCGTCTCGACGAAGCACTGCAAGCGATGACGTCCGCCTCAGCGTTGTCGCCGAACGAAGCCGATCCGTACTACCGTCTCGGATTGATTGCGTCCGCGCAAGGCGACTCAAACGCGGCATTGACGCATTGGACCAAGGCTCTCGAATTGCGTCCCGTGTTTCCCGAGGTCAATTTCATGGTCGGGGAAGAGTTGCTGAAAAAGCAGTTCACCGAGAAGTCGATTCCGTTTTATGAAAAAGCACTCGAACAGTCGCAGGGCCAACCCGTCTATCACTTGCGTCTGGGTGTTGCAAACATACGCGGCCAGCGATACGAGCGTGCGCGTGAGGTATTTACCAAAGCGATCGAACTCTATCCCGATAATGCGAACCTTCACTTCCTGCTCGGCTACTCGGCTCGAGCAGTAGGACAGTACGACCAGGCGGTCGCAGCGTTTCGTCAGGTGTTGAAACTTCAGCCTGACAATCCCGACGCGATTGCGAACCTCGGCTACATCGCGAGTCAGCGTGGAGAAAACGTCGAAGCGGAACGTTTGCTGCGACGCGCAATTGAGCTCGATCCGAAAGGATTTCCGTCATATCACGATCTGGGACGTTTGCTGGTGAAGTTGAGGCGATTCGAAGAAGCGGTGCCGCTGCTGATTCGTGGAGTTGAATTGAATGAGAAAGATCCAGGGGTGCATTACCAGCTTTTTCTTGCCTACTCGCGGTTGAAAAAGACAGCTGAGGCGGAGAAGGAGTTGGCTGAGTTCAAGAGGTTGGACCAGGATAACCGGCACGGCGCCACACCGTTGACTCCGATGAAGGACGGCGAGGCGTTGCCGCCGTTGCCGACCGCGGCCTCCGGCGACAGCGCAAAGCCCCGCACGCCAAAAGACTGATGAAAGCTACAAAGAAGCACAAAATGCACAAAAGATTTTCTTCGAGCTTTTTGTGCTTTTTTGTGGCCGCCTTCTGCTCGTTAACGCACGCGCAAACGCCGGCCGTCACGAAAGTCGATCCACCCTCGTGGTGGGCCAACCACACCATCAACCCTGTTCGGCTGCTCGTGCGTGGCACCGGCTTGCGCGGCGCGCAAGTACTTTCTTTGGATCCGGAACTGCGTGCGTCGGAAGTCTCGGTTAACGAGAGAGGCACGTACCTTTTTGTCGATATTGAGATCAGTCCTTCGCTGCGTCCGGGCAAGTATCCGCTGCTTCTCCAGAATGCAGGCGGTAGTACCATGATCCCCTTCGCTCTTGAAGCGCCGCTCGACCAACGCACCCACTTTCAGGGCATCACGACCAACGACGTGATCTATCTCATCATGGTCGATCGCTTCGCGGATGGAGATCCATCAAACAACGCTCCGAAAGACTCGCCACCCGAAGCCAACGATCGCAACAACCCGCGTGGTTTCCACGGCGGTGACCTGCGCGGCATCATCAATCAGTTGCCTTATCTAAAAGATCTCGGCGTTACCGCATTGTGGTTAACTCCGTGGTACGACAACTGGAACGGCGTGAATCGCTGCGGTAAACCCTGGTGTCCAAACACGTACTATCACGGCTACCACGCCATCGATTACTACGCCGTCGAAGATCGCTTCGGCGACCTCGCCACGTTGCGCGAGCTGGTCCAGAAGGCGCACGCACTCGGCATAAAGGTGATCCAGGACCAGGTGGCTAACCACGTTGGTTCACAACATCCGTGGGTCAAGGATCCGCCACTCCCGCACTGGTTTCACGGAACGCTCGCAAATCATCAGCTCAACAAGTTCCGAAACAGCGTGCTGCTATCACCACACTCGAACCAGATCGACTTTCGCAACACGTTGGATGGGTGGTTCAACGACGATCTTCCCGACATGAACCAGGAAGAACCGGAAGTCGCGCGCTACGAGATCCAGAACGCGTTGTGGTGGGTTGGCGTGACCGGCATCGACGGCATTCGCCAGGACACAATCCAGTACATGCCGCGCTTCTTCATTCGCGATCTTTCGAACGCGCTGCACCGGCAGTATCCGAAGCTGTGGATGGTGGGAGAAGTCTTCGAGCGCGACGCCGCGCACACCGCATTCTTCATCGGTGGTCATACAGGTTGGGACGCCATCGATACAAATCTCGATTCGGTTTTCGACTTTGCGTTGTGGAACACTTCGTTGCAGGTTTTTACTAACAAGGCGCCGGCACGAGCGCTGGCCCAGCAGTTGAAATACGACGCGCTCTATCCCGATCCCTCAAAAGTCACGGTGCTCGCGAATAACCACGACACGATGCGGTTCATGTCACTCGAAGGCGCAACCACTGCGGGCGCGATGATGCACACGGCGTTCGTACTGAGCGTGCGCGGCATTCCACAGCTTTATGCTGGTGAAGAGATCGCGATGGAAGGCAAGGATGATCCCGACAATCGTCGATTCTTTCCCAGTGCTGCGTTCAAGACTGAAGGACAGAAGCCGAAAGAGCGGGAGATGTTTGACTGGACACGCGCGTGGATCGGTTTACGTCGTGAATATGCCGCGATGCGCGCTGGAAAGTTGATCGATCTTTTTTACGATGACGAGAGTTATGTCTTCGCGCGCCAGCTTGGCGCCGAGACGATCATCGTCGCGTTCAATCGCGACCATAAACAGAAGCAGGTAACGATCCCAGCAGGATCGATTGGACTAAAAGATGGAGTGACGCTGAAGTCGTTGATTGG
>JAICQI010000100.1 GCA_025937955.1 Pyrinomonadaceae bacterium | reverse complement strand
TTTAACGACCCGCTGCTGTTTCGACTGATCAGTAAACTCGCCGGGATACCGCTCGATCCGAACTCACCCATCAATCCGTTCTACATGGCCGCATGGATCGGACTGCTGGTCACGAGTTTGAATCTAATGCCGGTGGGCCAGCTCGACGGCGGTCACGGAACGTATTCAGTGTTCGGCGCCCGCGCGCATCATGTCATTGGCCGTGCGGCTTTCGTCAGCGTGGTTGTGTTGGCGTTATTGGGATTTTGGTGGCACGGCAGCCCGAGTGGATTTCTTTATGCGGTATTACTCGCAGTCATGATGAAAGTCCCACATCCGCAACCGGCAGTGATGGAACCATTGGGGACAAACCGAATCGTAATCGCCATCATTACCCTGATCGTCTTCGCCCTCTGCTTCTGGCCCTTCCCGATCACGATCACATAAAGACTGGCCGCAGATTACGCGGATGAACGCAGGTCTGATCTGCGTTTCATTTGCGTAAATCTGCGGCCAAAATACTAACTGACGGTGGCGGGGAGGAGGCCTTTGATTTCGCGCACTACTCGGGCGACTTCTTCCTGGTTAGCTAAGGCGATCATAAAGAACTGGTAGCCCTGGTGGAAACAGATCACACCGTTCGCAAATAGCCAGACGCCATCGAGGAATGGGTTGCCACCCAACAACCAACTGATCGGAGCGCCCGTAATCGCACCCGGCTGAAAGATCTGGGCCCACATCGCCGCGCCCGCAGCGCAACTGAATGCACCCAGCAGCGGCGCGCCGACATACTTCGCGACCTTGCGCTGAAATTCCGCTCGCTGCCGTGCGGCCTCGTCGATTTCGCCACGCGCGATCAGCTCTTCCTGCTTCTTGAGATAGTTATCAAACTTCTCGCTCGCTTTTTTCAGTCCCCAAACCGGCAGCGCCGAGTGCGTCAACCAATGCGGATGCGAGCCAATCAGCACCGCATCCAAACCCGGAAACGCTGCGCCCGCCCTGATACCGAGCACGAGCGAAACAGAAACAACTGCTGCCTTGCCTGGATTCTCTTTGATCCAATCACGTGCTTTCAGAACACCGGTAGTCGCTGCTGTTGAAGCACGCGTGAAGCGTGCGCCGGTACCGTAGATTTGCGAGGCTCGGTCGTAGTAAGTCTTCGCGTCGTCAAAAACTTTCTTGCCCGTGTCGCCCGCAACGTCGCGCACGACCTTCCCTGCTTTCTTCACGTTCTTTACAGTTTCACTGGCAGCGCGTCGCGCGGTTTCGCCGACCTCTTCGTCGTCAGTCAAACGCTCGGCTTCAGCACGCAGTCGGTCGGCACCGCTGGCCATCGTCTCAGCGCCACGCTTGGCCGCATCACTCGCAGCCTTTGCCCCTTCACCGACCAAATCGGAGATCGAGTACTTCTCGTCAAGCTCACGGGCCTTGCGGCGTGCCGCCTCTTGCCATTCTTCAAACTTTTCCTTGTAATCAGCCATCCTATCCTCGCGATGCAAGTCCTATATTTCCATCGCCTTGTACGTCGCTCGCGGCCATTGAGTTCGACCTCAGGGGCGACATCGCCACCACCTGGTCGCGGCCATTTCGCTTGGCTTCGTACAACGCGACATCCGCAGCCTTCAGGATCTCAGCAGCAGTTTGCGCGTCGCCAGGACATTCTGCAACCCCAAGACTCGCAGTGATGCGGCCGGCTCGGGGTAGCTCGAGCGCCTTGATTGCGGCTCGCAGTCGTTCGGCCACCTCCATTCCCGCTTCTCTACGGGTTTCCACCAGCAGCACCGCAAACTCCTCGCCGCCGATCCTCGCCGCCAAATCAATTCCGCGCGTGCCCTCGCGCAAGACTCTACCGATGCGGCGTATGGCGTCGTCGCCGGCGTCATGACCAAAGGTATCGTTGAGGTTCTTGAAGCTGTCGATGTCGATCATTAAAAGACTGAACGGATGAGCGAACCTATCCACGCGACCCACTTCGCGTTCCAACTGACGTTCAAATCGTCTGCGGTTTGCCAGGCCCGTCAGGTGGTCCGTAAATGCCGCCTCCTCACAAACGTCCAGGTAGGCTTTGAACTCGAGCAGCGTCCTGGTCCGGGCCAGCAGCAGATCGAGATCTGTCGGGTCAGTTATATAGCCCAACGCGCCGACCTCGGACGCCCTGCGGAGATCTTCTGAACGCCGGCCTGCCGCGGTCTGCATTATGACCGGAATAAACCTGGTCACGGGATTGGCCCTGATCCGTTTAGCCAGCTCGTAACCATTCATGCGCGGCATCATCACGTCGGTTATCACCAGGTCAGGTTGATACGATTCGATGGCCGTGAGCGCCTCGTCACCGTCCGTCGCAGTGGTTACGTTGTAGCCGGCGAGGCTCAAAGCCGCCTCAATCAGGCTCAATTTATCGGGGTTATCGTCGACGACGAGAATGTTCGATTTTGACTCCATAAAACGTTTAATGTTGGGCCTTATTATTCTTGCGCAGTCGGGAGCTTCATGCTAAAGTTCGGGGCCTCGGTTTAGGCGTTCGTGCCGGTACTCGCCCTAGCATTGCGTCAATATAATCAATCGAGACTAACAAGCCTGGGAAACATCGCGCGGGTTTCCTTACAATCGTAGTAGAACAAACCCGCAAACAGGACCACTTTGAATAAAGAGAAACTAGCGGCAAAGGTTTCAAGCTGGAAACTGTAGCTCGATGCCCAGAAGGACATGGAGATGAATGCCCTGCAGGAACAAAAGCGCGCCCGGGATTTAACTCCCGAAGATCGCGCTGAAATAATCCGCCAGTTGGAATTTGGTTCAACACTGGATGATGCCCTCGTTAGCGAGATGGCTCGCAATTCAGTGGTCCTGGACTTCCGTCGCCGTCGTTTCGTTTACCGTGCCGGCGAACCCGCGGATTGCCTGTATGCGATCATTCATGGCCGAATAAAACTCTGCCGTATCGAGACTGAGTCCGGCCGCGAAGCCGTGATCGATATCCTTCCTGAGGGATCGCTCTTCGGCGAATCAGCTCTCTACTCTGCTGCGGGGCAACGAGCGAATTCTGCAATTGCCTACGAAAATTCCAGGCTCCTGCGAATCCAAGTCGGGGATTTCAAACGGGGGATGGCTGAGGATAACCGCCTTCATGATTACACTTTCCGGCTGATCGGTCAACGACTTGATCACGCGGAGCGCCGTCTCGCCGACTTTGCTCTCAACGCTATCCCCGCCCGCCTGGACAGCCTGCTGGCCGATTTTTCCATGCGTTACGGGGTTTCCGAGCCCGAGGGAGTGCTCATCGATATCCCCCTGCCACATCGTGAAATAGCCTCAATCGTGGGTTCCACCCGTGAAAGTGTCACCGTCCGCTTGAATGCCATGCGCCGCGAAGGTACGATCGCATTCGTCAAACGACGAATATTGATCAAGCGACCCGCATCTCTTTGATGCGCTGCGGGCTGTGGCGTGGCTTCAAGATTCAATGAAATGTCCAACCTGCGGTAAGCCAGTCGAGTGGAAAGATAATCCTTTTCGTCCCTTCTGTTCTGAGCGGTGCCAGCTTGTCGACCTGGGCAAGTGGGTAGAAGGTGAATATCGCGTCCCCGGTGAATCACTGCCTCAGGAAAAAGCGGAGCATGAGCAAGATAATTAGGGAATTCGGCGCCTCCTTGGAGTGCGGTGCCTTGGCACCGCTTTGGTCTTGGCGTTTCGAAACATGGGCCAAGGCGGTGCCAAGGCACCGCTATCCAAGGAGGTTTTTGCTCGTGCTCGGGTTGTGCTGCTTTTTGGTGGGCTGCAATAGCAATGACCCGTCAAGCTCCAACAGCAACACGCCCGTCATCTCCGGTGCACCATCAGGCACCACTTATCCAATGCCGCCGCCGCAAGGTGCTTCCATCGCCAGCATGGGTTGGGAGTCGAGCGACGGAAAGCGATCAGTTTTTTCTGAGTACAAAGGAAAGGTATTGGTCCTGGACTTCTATGCGACGTGGTGTGTTCCCTGCCGCGACAGCGTGCCGCATTTAGTCGGACTGCAAAAGAAGCACGAAGCTCAGGGACTCGTCGTCGTAGGACTCAACGTGGGTGGTCCAGGCGACGATCAGGAAGTGCCTGCATTCGCAAGGGAATTTGGGATTCAATACGCGCTCGCCAAACCTGACGAAGATCTCGTAACCTTTTTGCTTTCCGACACTGACGCGATTCCGCAAACGTTCGTTTTTGATCGTCAGGGCCAACTGGTGGAACATTTCGTCGGCTTCGGACCACAAACAGGTAAGTACATCGACGAAGCAGTCGAAACTGGACTTCAAACTACGGCTCCTTGATATGAGACGAGCAAAAATTCTAATCACTCTTGGTCCAGCTTCGCGCGAGCCGGAAATTGTCGAACAACTAATTGCCGCGGGCGCAAACGGCGTGCGCATCAACATGTCGCACGGTACGCACGAAGAAAAAACGCTCGACATCGAGCGCGCGCGTGCCGCGGCGGCGAAGCTCGGGCGTCCGATTGCAGTGCTCGTCGATCTTTCGGGTCCAAAGATTCGCACCGGGGAACTAAAGAACGACGAACCAATCAAACTGGTGCCCGGAGCGGCTTTTACAATTACGACTCGTCCCGTTGCCGGCGACGAGCATCAGGTTTCCACTAACTACCCAGACCTTCCACGCGTCGTCCAACGCGGCACACGTTTGCTGATTGACGATGGCGCACTGTCGCTCATTGTAGAGAGCACTACGGACACGGACGTGGTTTGCAGGGTCATTGACGGAGGTCTGCTGGCCGAGCGCAAAGGCATCAATTTACCAGGCGTCTCGTTGCCGATCGCGTCGCTCACCGACAAAGACATCGTCGATCTCAAGTGGGCCGTTGAGCAAAACGCCGACTACATCGCGCTTTCGTTTGTGCGACGCGCCAGTGATTGTGAGCACGCGAAGAGGTTAATTAACGAAGCCGGCGGCCGTGCGCCGCTAATAGCCAAGATCGAAAAGGCGGAAGCGATCGATCATCTTGACGAGATCATTGCTGCTGCTGACGGCGTGATGGTGGCCCGCGGCGATCTGGGTGTTGAGACCAGCGTCGAGCTGGTGCCCGTCTACCAGAAGCGAATTATCGAACACGCGATAAAGGCCGAAAAGATGGTGATTACTGCGACGCAAATGCTCCAGTCGATGGTCGCGAATCCACGGCCAACGCGCGCTGAAGCATCTGACGTGGCCAATGCTGTTTGGGACGGCAGCGATTGCGTCATGCTTTCGAATGAGACCGCCGCTGGTGCTTATCCGATTCAGGCTGTGGCAATGATGGCCCGCATCATCGAATCAGCCGAAACAGGTAAAGAACAACCGCCGGGTAGGATTGAGAGCTTGGCCGGGAAACAATCGGGACGCGTTAGTCGCGCGCTCTCTGAAGCCGCGGCTTTTGCCGCAAGCGAGCTCGGAACAACTGTGACCGCGGTCTTCACGGCGTCAGGTTTGATGGCGCGCAGGCTTTCTTCACTGCGTTACGATCAGCGCATAATCGCACTAACACACAGACCCGAGGTCCTCTCGGAACTGGCCCTGATCTGGGCAGTCGAGCCGCTGCTAATCAGCAAGGCTCAGTCAACGGAAGAGATGCTCAAGATTGGCGAGATGCGCTTGCTTGAAGCCGGCGTGGTTGAGAACAACGAAACGATTGTCGTGATGGCCGGCCGTCTTTCCGGACTTGGCCTCTCGAGCTCAGTGACGATCTTCACGGTTGGTGGCAGCTTAGGGCCAACTACACGCTAGTGAGTCTCAGAACAAACATGTCGGCGGGTGAGTTGTTTGATCTCATCATGCCGGCAGTTTCTGTGATCTCCGCGCTGCTTTCAACCTGGGTACTCGCGTCCGCCCGCAGGCGATTTCGGTTGCACTACGCAATCGCCCTCGCCATCGGCACTCTGCTGCTGCCACTGATCGTCTTTCCGATTTACCTGGTGATAATGCTGTGGCGCAAGCGGAGCGATTCACCGCCGCGCTGGCGCTACACGTTGCCGCTGCTGTACGCGGTGATCGTTCTCGCTGGCACTGTCATCTACTTTTATCAACTAGAAGAGAGACTGAAATAAGCCGCAGATGGCTAATTTAGTCGGCGCCGATCATCTCGCCGACCGCGCCTTTCTGTTCCTCGGCCATCTGCGCGGGTGTCTTTTGCGGGTCACGCCAGTTGTCGAGGATGCCGACCTGATGTACGCATTGGAGTGTGCAGGTAGGTGCGCACCATTTCTCAGTCTTGTACTCCCGATCGAAGTCGTCCATCGTGTACTGGTCCAACGGAATTCCGGGATAGCCGCGTTGCTGCGAGCACCAATGCACCAGGCCGTCCTCACAAATGTAGAGATAACGAGCGCCTGCACGGCAGCGCCAGTTGTAAGGCTTGCCTTCGGCGATACTGTCCTGGAACCAGTTCAACCGGGCGTGGTCTTTGTTTCCGAGCTTCTTGACCTGCTGGAAGATGTCCTTTTCTTTTACCGACAGCGGCTTCAGCGTTCCATCGACATCGTGAATCACGCCGACCGTCGTCGAGAACCCGAGCTCGACTGCTCTGCGCGCCACAGTCAACGCGTCGTCAGGGTTCTTGATCCCGCCGCCAATCACCGAATTGATGTTGACGTGAAAGTCGGCGAATTCAGACAGGTAACGAAGCTTCTTATCCAGCACGCGCAGGCTCTTGCGCGAGACCTCGTCAGGCTCGACGTTGTCGATACTGATCTGCAAATACTCGAGACCCGCTTTGTTGAGCCGTTTAATGCGCTCGGGAGTGAAGTAGTAACCGTTGGAGATCAGGCCGGCGATCATGCCGCGAACGCGAATGTGGTGAATTATCTGATCGAGCTCCGGATGCATCATCGGCTCGCCACCGGAGATCGTAACGATCGAAGTTCCCAGATCGGCCAGCTTGTTGAGACGGCTCTTGATGATCTCGGGATCGATCGGCTTTGACGTATGATCGTATTCGTTGCAATAACCGCAGGCGAGATTGCAGCGGCGCATCGGAATGAGGTGGGCCAGGACCGGATGACGAGAGGACAATAGCGCTCGGCTGATAAAGCTGGCCTCTCGCAGCTTCAGTTTTAGAAACTTAGTCTTCCGCATTTTGACGCGAACGAAGAATATGCGACCACCACGGTCCAATGCAACCGCAGGCAAAAATTTAGCCACAGATTACACAGATAAAAATCCGGATTCTGTGTAACTCTGTGGCTTTATCTTTTCTACGACACTCTTAGCTCTTGACGATTTTTACGTTCGAATCGAGCTTAATATCAAAGTCGCTCTGATTGATCTTCTGGTTCTTCTCGAGACCAGTCAAACGCATCGTGGTTGAGTCGTCATTCCTCTCAACAATCTTGGTTTGCACGGGCATGCCGGCTGAATCGATCCAGACTTCAGCATACTTGTAACCAGCACCGCCCTTCGGCACGAGCGTCAGATGGATCGTGCTGACTCCACCCCACAGCGTCTCTTCACGAACATCTTTCACCGGCTCAAAGCGCGCCTCAAGCTGCTGGCGCGACATATTCATCATGGCGAGCAGTCCGGAAGCGTTACTATCCTTGCCACCCATTCTGCGCGAGTCGCCTGTGTAAGCGACATTCAACGCCGGTCGAAAGATCGTGTATTTGTTGTTGTTAACGGTCAGTACTTCGCGTCGCGGATGACTCCAGTCGATCCTGACTGACGCTTGCCTGCCCGCACCAGGCAGATAAATCACCACGCCATTGTATTTGTCTTCAGCGCCTAGCTGCGAATTGTATTTCACCATGGTAATGCCGGCGCGTAACGACTTCAAAGTCTGACGGTTCTTCTCCATCCGGCTCAAAACAGAACTCACCAGGCCTGCTCCCTGACCATTCGTCGTGGTCGGGTACACTATGACGAGTGCGGATAATATGACTAACGTCAGGCCCGAGGAAATCAATCTCTTCATATATGCTCCTTAACTCAGCTCTCCTTTCGCGGTGGTTCGCAAAAAACCTCGCAATTATAGGGAAAGACTATCGTATGTCAACCTCGAAGCTACGTGTTCGGCCCTCGGCATCGGGTATTCGGCGCACCGCCAGCACTTCAAAATCGGTACGTCCGGTCATCGCCTTTACACGCTGTTCGATTTTACTCCTATCTCCTTCACTTCCAATTACTTCCGAGTCAATTACCACGGTTTTGACAACTGCGCTTTGATGCGCCGTTCCCTGAGCCCGTTCGCCACTCGAAAACCAGCTTTTTGGTGTCAAAAATATGAAGATCAGAATGACCACACACAGGAGATCCCATTGCCAGGTGTTGCGCGCGTAATTCCAGAAGAAGATCTTCTTAAGTGTGGTTAACAGTCCTCGCACGGATTCAAGTTTGCAAGTTAACAGCCACGAGGAGCCGTGGCTGGTGGGTCGACCGAGATTTTACCACAAAGACCCAAAGACACGAATTTATATAAAGGTCTTGTGCCTTAGTGCCTTGCGGTTGGGACACTTCTAGAAGCGAGCGGCGGTCGAGGGCTCCACTATGTGGCCATCTCGCATCTGCACGATGCGTTTGCACATCGCCGCTGCTTCGGGGTTGTGAGTGATCATGATGATGGTCTGGTTGAAGCGGTAATTCAACTCCTGGAACATGTTAAGCACCAAAGCTGAATTCTCGGAATCCAGGTTTCCGGTCGGTTCGTCAGCCAGAACGATGGCCGGACGCGTCACGACTGCGCGCGCCAGCGCCACCCGCTGCTGCTCGCCGCCTGATAATTCGAGTGGTTTGTGATGAAGTTTGTCTTCCAGTCCGAGCAGGCGCAGCACGTCGCGCCGGAGCTGCGCATCGCCGCCGCCGTTGCCATGAATTCGCTCCGCCAGTCGGAGATTTCCTTCAGCAGTCAACGTCGGAAAAAGGTTGAATCTTTGGAACACAAATCCGATCTTCTTGCGACGGATCGCGGTTCGTTTTGCGTCTGAAACTGCGGTGATGTCGTCGCCGTCGATGACGATACGGCCGGAAGTCGGCGTGAGCAGTCCTCCAAGCAGGTGAAGCATAGTCGACTTCCCACAACCGGACGGCCCCATGATCGCGAGAAACTCGCCTTCCTGGACATCGAGCGACACGCCGCGCAAGGCCGGTACATCGACCTTTCCAATGCGATAAACTTTTACGAGATCTTCGGCTTTTAGAATAGTTCTCATCGATTACTGATTGGCGGTGACCTTCTTGTACTGAACGTCGAGGTCCACTTCCGGCAACTGCCATTTGTTTTCCAATGTAAACGCCTTGGGATTGTAGTCCCTGTTTAGCTCAACAGAAGTGGAATCCTGGTACGTGATGCTCAACTTATATTGATCCTGTGGCCGCGTGATCTCAATTCGGCTCGGCAGCGACGCCGTCGTGCTGCTGCCAAGCGTCTTCTCGTTGTAATAAGAAACGTCCGTAATCAACCGTCCCTGGTTGTCAAAAGTCTGCACGCGTGCGAGTCGAATGCCATTGACACGATCGAACCAGAACCTTCTTTGCGGTTTAGCATCGCTGCCGGTTTGGGAAAACTCCTCGAGGATGTAGTAGCCGCGCATGATGCGATCGCTCTTCTTTGCCTGCTGGCGCGTATCCGCTTCCTCCTGAAAGAATTCGCTCTGCGCGTAGATCAGGGAGTTGTTTGGCTCTATGGCGCGGATCATGAACGCGTCCGTCAGGTGCTGTGGACGAAGGTTTGAAAGCGCGCTGACTGTTTCCTTTTCCTTCTGGCTTTTTTGGTTCTCGTTCTGGCTTGCAGTCGTCGGTTCAGTCTCCAACTTCGGATAGATGGCGCTGTTAGTTCCTTTCACGAAGCGGCGGTATTTACTATCGCCCTTCAACACCGCGACACTAAAGCGTTCGCCGTCTGACGCCATCTGTGCAATATCGACAAACGTGAATTGAATGACGAGATAGATCTTGCCGGGTCGTTGAACGGTGATGTCGCCGTCGACCAGCCGATATTGATCGGCGACACCGGACGAAGCAAACGACGTGTCTTCAAACTGAATGTCGACTTTGCCGTGAATGGATTTCACCGTGGACAGCCGGTTGACCTCCTGGATCAGCCGATCCTTATTAGCTTCGGCCAGCGGGGTCAGAAGCTGCGGCACCTGAATCTTCCTCTTAGCGCCGAACAGACCACACCCGGAACACAAAAGGAGTACTGACACAATTAAGAAGGCGTTGAAATATTTGGCCATCAGCCTAGCCGCCAATCATACGTCAAACGGGTGCTTTTTAACCACAAAGCCACTAAACACAAATTCGTTATGAACTAATTGAGTTCCAATGGAGGTTTTCCAAATCGCCCTCGCAAGCTGTTGATTGTGTTCACAATGCTCGGTTTACTTAACAACTTCTGTTCCAGATGGTGCCTACCCGGAAAATCGAGCAACATGATCCCCAGCAGAATCGTTAGCAACCCCTGGCCGGGAACCCCCGGCAACGAAAGCACAACCCCCAGGGCCACTAGCAGAACTCCGAGAATATTCTTGCCGACAATCAACAGCACTCGAACCATCGGGTTTGACGACCATGCAAACCTTTCTTTGTTGCTCTTGCTGAAGTGGTCGGCCGGCAGCTTGACCAGGATTAGCGAGACGATCGCGAGGTTGACGAAGAACGACCCGACAAAAATGAGAGCTCCGATAAGTACGCTGCGCCAGGTGATTCCTGAAAAGAAGTCCGATATTAGATCAAACATTAGTATGCAGTTCGCGACGCGCTTTCAGGATTGATTGGAGCAGTTCGTGCACTATCTGTTCCGCTGTCTGTTCGAGATTGAAATCCGGTTTCTCAGCGACTTCCCAAAATTCGTCCAGGCCACGGGCGCCCGCGCGTTCGAGTGCCAGCACCTGAATTAAAAGATCCAAGACATCAGCAGCCTTCACGAGACGTGCTTCCAGACTTTTGCGATGCTCGTAATCGTCGTAGAGACTCGCGTACGAGCCCTCGAGATCGACTCCGCTGACGACGTCCGCGAAGGCGGCAGTCTCAGCCTGCTTGCGTGCTTCGGAGCCGAAGTACAATGTGCCTGTGCGAGGCATGTCGCCTACACGCGTCTCGGCCCAGTCGTGAACCAAAGCGATGCGCAGCACTTTCTCGACGTTGACTTCGATGCCTTGCGCAATAAAACGATCAGCGAGCAGCATGGCGGTGGCGCTGACGCCAAACGAATGAGCTGCTACCGATTCGGTGCCGTTTGGCAATCCGCGCAAGGTCCAGCCGGTGCGATCGAGACGCTTTAGACGCTGGAGTTCGATGAGAGTTGAAAGCATTGAATAGGTCCTGGAGGTCTTATAGGACCTATTTGGCCGATCGAACAATGATTGTGCGGCGTCTTTCGCCGAGCGTGAGCGTGAGCGGCCGATCCAGTTGAATCGGATGTGTCTCGCCATCGATGCTGATGATCAGATTCTGCGGGGCTCTCGTTAACGTGATGATCGGCGCGTTCGGCGGCAAACGCGGTAACAGGTTCGTCGCCGCTATGCGCCAGGTAGTGACTTCACAGCGAATACGAACTCCAGGAGAGTCAGTCTCAAAAGACTCATCTACCGCCAGCGCATCTGCCTTGAATACGCCTTCCCCACAACGCACGCCGGCTGCATCGTAAAAGGTCACGGAGCCAGATACGAATGCATAAGCAAGCGTGCTCCGGTTTCTGACAACCATGCGAATGTTCGTCACCGGCGTGTCAGGGGAACCGTTAAGGGCAGTGGTTCTCAAGCTGGCTTCGAGTGCGGGTGCACCACTGGCGTCCAAAGCCACCGCTGCTTCGGCGAGCGGGACGCGTT
>JAICQI010000642.1 GCA_025937955.1 Pyrinomonadaceae bacterium | reverse complement strand
CTTCGTCGGCCTCTTCCAAGCTCACATACCACAGAGTCGCCCTGTCGGTGGCGCACTTCTCACATCGCGCGGCACCTTTTGTATCGGGCCCGTCCCCGACGGGACCTATCACCTGCTCGCCGCAGCCCTGCCGCGCTTATCTGATACGCTCGGCTACTTATTACCTGACAGCGCGAACCTTTTAGTGGGGGCATGGAATGGCCCGGTCATCGTGCGACAGGGCAAAGCCAGTGGTCCATTTACCATCTCCCTAAGACCAATGGCCTTGACCGACCCACCACTCCTCGTGTCTCTACCTTTTTTACTCACCGACACATTGAAGTGAAACCGCGGATGACACGGATTAAAAAACCAGATCTGCGCAGATCGGGTTTTAAACTCCGCGTCATCCGCGGCTCCCAGAGTTTGAGCAGGCTGGGGATAAGCAACAGCGTGGTGACCGCGCAGGTTAGAAGGCACAGACAGATCATGACGCCGAGCTGCACGTTGGGAGCAATTTCTGACAACATCAGCACGGAAAAACCCGCAGTGATCGAAGCGGCGCTAACGCAGACCGCCGGCCCGGAGAGTTCGAGCGTGCTCCGCAACGCTTCGCCCGCAGGTATGCCTTGACGAAGTCTTTGCCGGTAGGCTGTCGTCAAATGGATCGCAAAATCCAATCCGATCCCGAGCGCGATGCCCGCGAACATCGAGTTGGCGATTCCCAGCGGCGTGCCTGAGAGTGCCAGCGCAGCGAGCACCAGTAGCAGGCTAAACGCCACGGGTAGGACAGCGATGAACCCCATCCTCACTGACCCGAGCAGCAGACTGATGAGAACCAGATCGGTTACAAGCGCCAACACAATTGATGATGCCTGTCCTTCGACGAGCAGTCGCACCGTCAGGTAGCTGATCCACCCGTCGCCAAAAGGGACGATTTTGTGGCCCAGGCCCTGGTCCAACGTTTCGCGCTCGGCAGCTCGCAACACGTTTTCGATGCGGCTGTAGTCAGCGTCACGGATGAAGACCGTAACGCGTGCCCGCCGGTACTCCCCGTCAACCCTCTCGCGAATCGGCGCCGCCGTCGAGTGCGAAAGCGCTTTTAATGCCGCCTCCACGTGCTCACTTTCGAGAGGAACGCGACCACTCTTCAAAGCTCCCCGGTAGGCGACGTAATTTAAGCCGGCGACAAGGGTCGAGTTGGTTCTCACCATGTCGTTGAAGAGACAGTTGACGGCGCCGACATGAGGAACTCTTGCGAGGATCCATTCGAGCGAACCAAGCGCTGAGAGACCCTCCACGCTGTTGAACCACTCGCCGTGTTTTGCGTCCACCATCAGTTCGAGCGCGGTTGTCCCCACCATCTTGTCGTTGAAGAACCTGTCGCCTTGCACGATGTCGCTATTAGTTGGCAGGTTCCGGATCCAACTATCGTCCACGCGGAGACGAGTGGTCGCGAGGACTGCGCACGCCGCGATCAGGAGGGCGCAGACGGCCACGCGACGCGGACTCGCCCATCCGGTCAGCAAGCGCAGCGCCGACGTTGCGGGGCGTCCTCCCAGGTGTTCGTTCCAGCGGATCTGCGGTTTCAGTAGCGCGAGCAGTGCCGGAAGCAATGTGAATGTGAACAACGTCGAGAAGATAATCGCAGCAGAGCCGAACAGGCCGAAGACGCGCAGCGGGTTGAGACTCACAGCCGCCATCGACAGCAATCCGACAACAGTTGAGACAGCCGTCACGCCGACAGGACGAGCGGCACTACTGAACGCCGCCACAATCGTCTCTTCGATCGCGGAGTATTTGGCACGTCCTGCCTCGTTGAAGTAGTGCCCAAGTGCGTATACATCATCGGACACGCCGACGCAGATTAGGACCACGGGCAGCACCAACGTCGTGACGAACACTGGCTGGCCGGTCAGGCCCATCAGCCCCGACATCCAGACGAGACTCACTCCAATTTCGGCGAGCGACAAAAGTGCGGGCACGGGATGGCGAAACGACAAAAACAGCATCACGCCGAGGACGGCGATTACAGCAGGAATCAAGCGGGCAAGGTCTCGGGCTGTCGCCTGGCCAAGGACGGCTTGGGCCAGCGCCGACCCACTCAGATAGATCGAGTCTTTTCCGGATGACTCGCTAGCGATCAGTGAGCGTGTGTCTTCAAGCAGGCGGTACCGGTCGGCTACCGGCTCCACCTTCGCGATGATGGCCGCGCCCTTTCCGTCGGGTGAGACCAGCAGGCCGTTGTTATAACCGCGCCTGCTGACGTCCCGGCGCAGTTGTTGGATGTTCTCCTTGTTTAATTGGTCCTCCGGCCGGTACAGCGGCTCTGTCTCGACCTTGCCATCGACGAGTTCGATGCGCGGCACAGTGGAGATGCTGATCACGGAGCCAGGGACGACTCCGTCGATCCGAGAAAGGCCGTCACTCAAGCGGGCGATGCGTTGAAGTGTCTCGGGTGTGTACACACCCGACACTTCATTGCCGACACCTATCAGCACAAGGTCGCGCAACTCGAAACGCGCCGCGGCCTGGTCGCCTTCGGCGAACTGCGGAAGACCGGAAGGAATCAGGGACCGACCGTCAAGCCGCAGTTGAATACGTGGGATGAAGACAAGAGCGAAAATGGTGACCGCGCACACGAGCGCGATAACGATAAGCGGGTGCCTGACGGAAAATCTCAGCAGGTGAGTTATCAGAAACACAAATCGACCTGTAATTATGCGGGTACGGCACTTAGTCAAGCTACCGTGTAACGCAAACACGCCACCTTTTCTTGTTCAATCTTGCTAAAGTCACGATCTGTGCACATGTAACCACCGGCAAGTGATACTTAAAAGCAGCAAGATGCAACTGCCTGGCAAGAGACAGTTGCATCTGCCTTACGTCCGGAAGTTGAGACTGAGTTACTGAGGAGCAATCCTAAAAGTAATTCCTCCGGTGTATCCCACCTTCCAGGCTTTCTCGATCGGCGGTGTGGCGATGGAATCCGGCACCACATCACCTTCCTTGAAACCACCAGCCAACTTGTTCACGCGTCCAAAATGGAGCGCAAAGGGTGTGATAAAGATGAGTCTTCTGATCGAGAAACTCACTCCGGCAACAGGCTCGACGTCTGTGCCCGTTTGTCCTTTCAGATCGACCACTGCACCGAAGCTGGCGTGCCAGTTGAAATTCGGGTACTCGGTGAATCTGAAATTCAGCAACGCGAGCGGATTGGGACGGAAGGATGATCGGTTAGTGAAACCAAACTTTTTGACAGTGGTGCTGCTATCGGTTCCGGCCGAATTCACCACGCTGAACTCTTTCTCATCCAGCGTGCTGAAATTGAAACCTGCTGTAAACGCAACGCGCGAGTAACAACTGACTTTTAGAACCTCGCGAGTGACTGCAGTCGCGTTTGCTACAGTGCGATCGGTCTTGGTAATAGTTAGTTGGTTTGATTTCGATTCGGCCTCATCCGTCTGACAACTGACAAAAGCCTCCTGCTTGAAAGCTTTCTCTTTCTGATTGTCCACATTTTCCAAGACGAGGAACCAGCCTGCGAGTTTATCCTTAGTCTGATTGAACGCCGTAAGCCCGTCATTGTCGGTGTTGATCTTTGTCTTTAGCTCGGCGATTCGGTCTCTTACGCGGGTGTAGCGATCCTGGTTTGCTCCGATCCATTCCGTCCATGCCGCTTGCGAGATATCCAGCTTACCATCTTCGTTAAAGCGAAGGCTTTCAAGGGCTTTTGTGTGTTCGTTCAAATTAGTCATTACCTTGGCGAGCTGAGGCGACGGCCATTCAAGCTTCCGCGCAGTGTCAACCTCTCCTTTGGTGTTGTTCACTTCTGTCAACAGAGGAGTGGTGTTATTCGATTGCAGGTAAAGATCTGCGGAATTGGCAACTCGGAGCGATCGGTTGTGGGCGTCCTGTGCGGCAGTCACTCTTTGATTTATGAGCTCTTCAGCACTACGGAG
>JAICQI010000795.1 GCA_025937955.1 Pyrinomonadaceae bacterium | reverse complement strand
TAACCTGCGCCGCCGGCCGAATACAACGACAGCCCGCTACGATAAAAGCCGCGCGAAACGACGTTGTCGATCCGTATATGTTGAAACTGCCCGCTTCCGTTCCCGGCCAATTCATCGAGCGTGAACTGAAGCCCGGACGAGCGATTGCTGACATGCGTGCCGCCGCTCAAAAACTCCAAATTCCTCAGTTCGATTCCGGAGCTGTTGTAAACAGACAAAGCCTCGCTGGTCGGGTGCGAGCGAATGCTCGCCCGCTCGCCTGCAGCACCGCCATAGGAGCCGATAACAATCGGCGAGATAAGGTTGCCGCTCAAGTCGGTGCCCGTGTCACTGGCATCCAGCATCAAGGAGCCATTGAACACGTCGCCCGCTCGAAAAAACACACTGTCGCCCGGCTCCAAATCCAGCCCGTTAAACTTGACCACGCTGCGCCATGGTTGCGACTCGCTGCCAACTCCAGTTTCGTCATTCCCAGAAGCACTAAAATAGTACTGGGCTCCTTCAATCTGCTGTGCTCGCTCTACAGATAGGAGTGCCGCTAAAACCAAGCTCCCAATGGCGCCGCTTTTGAAGATTCTTACTTCAGCAATTGAATTCTTCTTTCGCATTTGCAGCTAGAATTCGCGAAATTGGTCGGCTTGTTGCGGCACAGCCTTTCGCGGCGCCGTATCGAAGAACTAAGTTGCCGTTGTTTGGCAGCGCCAGCGGCGCGCCCAGAGCCACTTAAGCGCCAGCAACAAACAGCTAATGGTTGACGTCGAAGAGTCGCGGTTCGATCATTCTATACTGACTTCGCTTTAAACGGTATTAAAAAGTGACGGCCGTTTTTTCCACGCCAAATATAGTCATTCCCTGTGACGTGCCTAATAGCCGGCCATTGTTTGGCACGCAGCCCGGCTTAGAAACGTAAGCTGTCGCGCGATTTGCCGGGACTCAACTGCACAAGCGCGCTCAGGTAAGAGTCACCTCAGTAGAGTCGGCAGTATGAGAAACGTGCTTCGGAGGCGCCCGGAAAGCGCCGGGATAAACCGGCTTGGAGTTGAGAATGAAAGAGTCTTACGGAGAAGTCCTAGCCAGTCACTCCGGCCTTGAGCCGTACGCTGACGACGGTAACGTCGTGGGTGTAGCATCGGCAAGAGGTACAGGCAGGCCAGCCAATGAGCTCCGAAATCCCCCTTTCCGTGTGCCGACACCGTAGGGCGACCTGGAAGGCAACACGCCGCATTGCGATATGGCAAGTGATGTGGCGGCACGGCGGAGTCGGAAGAACCTGGCATGCCTGAACACTTCAAGCGCGAGAACCGGGAGATCCCAACGGTTTCCAATTCTTCGGAGTTGGAACGGTCATCGAACGCCTCCGGCGATACTGCTGACGCGTACGCCGTTGGGAAGTCAGATGGGTCCATAGTACCTGCGAATCCGGCGAACAAGGGCGGTGCTGAACCGTCTGCGGAGTCGGCCGAGGGAAGGGACCCAGCCAAGAGGAACGTCGAACAAGACGCCCTGCACCGGACTCAGAGTCGGGTACAACGCAGGTCCCGCGGATTGAGCGGCGTGCGTGAGGCCGCCCGTAAGGACGGCCGGCTCAAGTTCACTGCTTTGTTGCACCACGTTGATGAAGACTGCCTCACCGAGAGCTTCTATCAATTGAAGCGAACGGCAGCCGTTGGAATCGACCAGGTAACATGGCATGACTACGAGCTCAACCTGGAGGCCAACATTACGGACCTCCACGGTCGTATTCACCGGGGAGCCTACCGAGCGAAGCCTTCTCGCAGAGTCTGGATACCGAAGCCCGATGGTCGGCAACGACCGCTGGGCGTGGCGTCGCTTGAGGACAAGATTGTCCAACAAGCGGTGCTCTGGGTGCTCCAGAGTATCTACGAGCAAGACTTTCTCGGTTTCAGCTATGGCTTTCGGCCTGGTCGGGGTTGCCACGACGCACTCGATGCGTTGTCGGTCGGCCTCACCAGCAAACGAGTGAATTGGGTACTCGCGCGCCGATATCGAAGGCTTCTTCGACGGCATCGACCACAAGTGGTTGGTGAAGTTCCTGGAGCATCGTATCGGTGACAATCGCATTCTCCGTCTGATCCGCAAATGGCTTACTGCCGGGGTCAGCGAAGACGGCGAGTGGTCAAAGACGCATGTAGGAACACCCCAAGGGGCGGTGATTTCACCGTTGTTGGCCAATGTGTTCTTGCACTACGTGTTTGACCTGTGGATTGCGTGGTGGCGTAAGAACCATGCTGCGGGTGACGTTGTCGTAGTCCGCTACGCGGACGACTTTGTGATCGGCTTTGAATATCGAGACGAGGCACAGCGGTGTTTGGAGGAACTCCACAAGCGCTTTGCCAAGTTCGGCTTGAAGCTACATCCAGAGAAAACGCGTCTGATCGAGTTCGGTCGCTATGCGATCGATACCCGAAAAGGACGTGGCGAAGGTCATCCTGAGACGTTCGACTTTCTTGGCTTCACACACATGTGTGCCAAGACAAAGCGACAAGGCTGGTTCACGATTCTTCGTTACACCGTTGCCAAGCGGATGCGAGCCACGCTGGCTGCGATCAAGCAGCAGCTACGCCAGCGGATGCATCGCCCTCTGGGCGAAACGGCGCGGTGGTTACGCTCGGTCGTGCAGGGATGGCTGAACTACTATGCGGTCCCCGGCAATAGCCTACGGCTAGGCCAGTTCCTCGATCAAGTCAGCAGACTCTGGCTCAAGACGCTGCGGCGACGTAGCCAGAAGGGCAAAGACAGCTGGACTTGGCGAAGGATGCACCGTCTCATAGTTAAGCATCTCCCGCCAAAACGAATCCTCCATCCTTACCCAAGAGCAAGATTTCACGCTCGACTTAAGGCAAGAGCCGTATGAATTAATTCTTCACGTACGGATCTGTGCGGGGGGCCGCCTGCAAAGGCGGTCCCTACCGCGATCCGAAGCGCGCTGATGAGGGCTCTACCGAAGCACGAATCCGATCTTCGGTTTTCTCCGCAGGTGATTTTCTCCTACGCGCGCAACTGACCCAGGTCAC
>JAICQI010000626.1 GCA_025937955.1 Pyrinomonadaceae bacterium | reverse complement strand
TTCAATCTTCTGCACAATAACCTTCGCTATCCTTTTTACTCAGAGCGTTATAATTCTTACTCATCTCTTGAGGTTACGAAGAGTGACAATGAAGTGATCGCCCAAAAACTGAATGCGCTCAAAGCATTTCTTTCCGGAATTGATAAATTCAAGTAACGCGTGTAACGGAGTAGCAGTCTGAAATTTAAGTCACGACCTGCTTGATCACGTCCTATGCGTGATCGCGAACCACTACGTATAATGGTCGAGCTATGCAGGAAGTGTGTTTCGTCCACGTACCTAAGTCGGGCGGTCAGAGCTTGCTAGCCGACGGCGTCACCGCGCTAGGCGGCGCTGAGGTCGCGATCAAAGGGCAGAACTACTTCACTTACCGCTTCAAGCAGAGACCCGATCTCATTGTGACGTACATCGGTCATAACGGCCGCCTCCCTAACTACATGACCATCGCACGATACAAGCGGCAACATCCTCACTGTTTCGCGTTCGCTTTTGCGCGGAACCCGTACGACCGCCTGGTTTCGGCATTTCACTATCTCAGCAAAGGCGGAATGAACGAACAAGACCAGCGCGACAGTGTTGAGTACGTGCGCGCATACGAAGGCGACTTTCGCCAGTTCGTGCTGCATGCGCTCGCCGGACCGGAGCCGCCGAGGATCTTCCGCCAGATCCACCTGCGCCCACAGGTTGACTGGCTATGCGACGAATCTGGCCGGATCATCGTCGATTACCTCGGGCACTTTGAATCGATCGAATCCGGGTACGTGGAGCTCGGACGCCGGCTCGGCGTTGCGCTGCCGCCGCCCTCGCATAAAAACAAGTCCACTCACTGGCACTACGAAACCTACTATGACGAGAAACTGCGGGCGCTCGTGGCGCGCGCCTATCGCAACGACTTCGAGCGTCTTGGATACCAGACCTGACTCAATGGAATAGACCATGAAGATAGTTGGTGTTGGTCTCAATAAGACAGGAACAAAAACTCTCGGTGCCTGTCTGCGTCACTGGCAGTTCAAGCACGTTTCCTTCTCACCGCCGGCTTTTCAGTTGTGGCTTAAAAACGATTACGCGAAATTGTTGTCGTGGATGGCTGCGTACGACGGCTGTGAAGACTGGCCCTGGCCGCTAATTTTCCGAGACATCGATCGCACTTTCCCTGGATCGAAATTTATCCTGACCCGAAGAACCGATGCGGAGGTGTGGTTCAAGAGTCTTTGCAAACATGCGGAGTGGACGGGCCCCACCACCTTTCGCAAGCACGTTTACGGATTTGATATGCCGCATCAGCACAAACGCGAGCACATTCACTATTACGAAGAGCATCTTCAGACAGTACGCGATTACTTCAAGGACAGACCAGAGGCGCTACTGGAAGTGTGTTGGGAACAGGGCAGTGGATGGAGCGAGCTGGCACGGTTTCTCGACCGGCCAGAACCCAATATTCCTTTTCCTCATGAAAACAAAGCGCGAACTTAGCCGCAGAAAACCAAAACTTTTCCTTGTTACTTTCACGGTACTCGTTATGAACATTGTGTATGAAGTATCAGGCGACCAGATAATCACAGACCAGCCGTCGAACCCGCAAAAGGAGATCAGCAAGTTCTACTTCGAGCCGAGCGGTATCCTTGTAGTTGATCACCAGGGTGAGAAAACCCGAATTATGCGCGAACCTTAATGGAGACCCTCAAAGTTCGCGAGTGGATATGCGGATATTTACCACAGCCGCATATTGTAGATTTGGAGTATCATGTGCCGACACTAAGAAAGGAGGGCTTTGATATGTTCAGCCCGACTATTCGGTACGTCGAAAATGGGTACGAATTCAATGAAACCTCGCTCGAGTGGAAAGAGGCTTGTCGTAACTTGCCGTGCTTTTCTGCGATCTGGTGGCCTGATTATTCGACTGAGGTCATTGAAGAGACAATCAACGGCGAACCTATCGTGATTCAACTCTGGATAGGTTGGTGTCAAAAGTTCCTGGGCCGGGATGACTTCCCTGGCGGTATCGGCGCGGAAGTTGGCATTTACCATAGAATCCCCGGCCAACCGCCTCCGTCCACGATTCCATTCATGCCCCAGAAAATGGCGGATTGGATGCTAGCCCGCATCGCTGACCTCGGTGATGAGCACCTCTGGTGGCCCTACCCTGAACTGGGGACGGAACTGGAGTTCGAGATGGTCAACCCCAAGACAGGCGAAACGTTTTTTCACGCCGGGCCACAGACAACCTACTGGCTCACCAAATGGATGACGACGGACAGCTATGACGACTATAAGAAGGCGCAGCATGGCGAAACGCCGTGGTTTTCAGTGAATTACAATCTCAGGTACAAGATTAATGGGAAGGTCTACGAGTGGACATAAGGTGGGGAGTAGTCATCAGTAAATTATGATTAAGGCCACCCGCGAAGGTGGCCTTAAGTTTGTCATCTATCCAGCGCTTCCAAGCCTTACACGAGACTGCTAAATTTGACTCTTCTCCCGAAAGCATTGGCTTACTTCAACGATGATTCGGGTTCTTCTGATGACGGATTGTATCTCCATTCATGCAATGCGCAGCATGGGATTGTTGACATATTGACACATGACGATCACTTCCGGCAGGTGGGTTTCACTGTGTTGCTCTGAAACTCGCCTCAGTGAGCGTCGTATGCGGCGGCGGCGATCTCGGCCAGGGCGTCGCCAATTTTCAGGACCGCCTTTATGTCCCCGCCTGCTGGTACGTGATTGGCGAAAATCGCGACTATGAGTTGCTTGCCGTTCCTGGTTTCTAAATAACCGGCCAGTCCTTTTCCGTTTACGACATACTGTTCATTCAGGAGATCGCCGGTAACGTGAGTTCCAGTCTTCGCATGTAGTTTGCCCGCTGCCGGCGAGTCGCGTTGCGTATCCGCGAGGGTTCCGTCTCTTCCCAGGATGGGCAGAGCATCATGGAAATAGCGAAAATCTTTCTGCGTCGCCATGAAAGCAAGAAATTTGACCATGAAATCAGGGGTAAAATAGGCACTCCCGCCGGC
Organism: Pyrinomonadaceae bacterium; assembly: GCA_025937955.1. GTDB lineage: Bacteria > Acidobacteriota > Blastocatellia > Pyrinomonadales > Pyrinomonadaceae > PSRF01. The sequence continues at coordinate 1,029 of JAICQI010000626.1, read as the reverse complement.
GCCGTCTGATTGAGCAGCCGCCGAGACATCCAACTTCATACGTTCAAGAAAACTCCGTTCCTGCTTGAAACCTGCTTCTAACGCCGTGTCGTGGTTCTTTGCGAGCAGTGCTCCAAGCAGATACGGCTTCATAGCAGCGTGCAGGTTCTGGCTCACCTTCAGTGTTACTTTGACCTCCTCCCTGAGAGGTGGAGAAGTGTGTTGCGCGAGTAGATTCTCTGCTTTGTAAGAAGTAGCTAGCGTTTTCCAATCTGGTTTATCAGAGGACGAATTGTCTGCGATCTCGATACCAACCATATGTAGCGATTCCTTAAGAACCACTTCTGCGAACGTGCTCGGTTGTGGAACCACGAACGGAAATGGTCGCGCCGTTTTTCCCGCTGGAACTGTCCCCCGCACCCTCACCGAAAACGTACCGTCCGGATTTCGCGTCGGAACAAACTCAATCCGGGCTGCGGAATCTGCGCTGCCTGTTTTCACCTCGTTTTTAAATGTGGCGTATTTCGTGAGTGGTGATGATAGTAGTGAAGTTGGACCACCCGGCGATTTTCCCGGAGTCATGATCACGTCAATCACATTGTCGTTTACCGACACCGGAGATATAACGACTCCCGACCCGCCTTCTCTCGTTCCCTCCGGAAACAGTGTCACATCTACCAGGACCCGGCCTTCAATTCTCCTGACACCTTTCGCCGCAACTTGCCTGGCGAGATCACGAATCACCAGCAACGGTTCGCCAGGAACGAGCTTCGCTTCCAAAATATGTCCGTAAGCATGATCTTCATTCTCGAACGCAAGCATATCCGCCGAACGCACACGACCAGAGAGATTAGGATCGCCACTGGCCACCAGTACGAGATCACCGCTGAGAACGCCATCGGTCGAGATCGGGCCCGTGCGATAAATGGGCGTTCGGAAACGGTAATCCGCGCCGAGTAGCTGCATGGTTACGCCCTCTGTGACCACCTTCGTCACCGAGCCGGGTACGAACAGCTTGTCGGCATTGATCGAGTAGAGAACTTTGTTGTC
>JAICQI010000873.1 GCA_025937955.1 Pyrinomonadaceae bacterium | reverse complement strand
AGTTGATTGCTCATGCGATTCACTACAACTCGTTACGCGCAAATAAACCTTTCATCAAAGTCAGTTGCGCGGCTTTGCCGGAAACGCTTATTGAGTCTGAGCTGTTTGGTTATGAGAAGGGCGCCTTCACCGGAGCGCAGGGCCGGAAGAAGGGACGTTTCGAATTGGCTGCTGGCGGCACGCTATTTCTTGATGAGATTGGCGATCTAAACGTGTCAACACAGATCAAGTTGCTACGTGTGCTTCAGGAAAGAGAGTTTGAACGTTTGGGTGGCACAGAAACCATCAAGGTAAACGTGCGGTTGATAGCTGCCACCAATAAGAATATGGAACAGGCGATCGCTAATGGTGAGTTCCGCGAAGACCTTTACTATCGTCTGAACGTGTTCACTATCTTCATGCCGCCTTTACGCGAGCGTAAGTCCGACGTTCTATTGTTGGCGGATCATTTTCTGGAGAAGTACGCACGCGAGCATGGAAAAAGAATCAAACGCATCTCAACACCAGCGATCGACATGCTCGCGTCTTACCATTGGCCCGGGAATGTCCGAGAACTGGAAAATATCATCGAGCGCGCGGTGCTTGTCTGTGAAACCGATGTGATTCATGGCCATCATTTGCCGCCGACCCTACAAACCGCCGAGGGCTCGGGAACAGTGACGCAACTATCGCTCGAGGCCACAGTGGGAGCCTTTGAGCGAGACATCATCATGGACACTCTGAAAACGACTCGAGGCAACCGCAAGCGGGCGGCAAAACTATTGAATACCACCGAGCGGATTATCGGCTACAAGGTGAGAATTCACGAGATCGACTGCAACCGTTTCCGCACCTGAAAAACACGTCATATGGATGGGAGGAATTGAACATGATCAAGCAAGCCAGACTGCTCTTCAGTCTCTTCTGGGTATTGGCAATCGTAACGAACACGGCCGGCGGGATCGCACCCGCGCGCGATGCGTCAGATTTCCCTAAAGGTACTTTCACTGCCGGGGAGTTCACGATCTTCTTTGGCGATAAAGGAGAGTTTCGTGTAAGCCAAGGCGAGGAGGTGCAGGTCGAAGGCGATTATACAATCGAAAAAGACCTGGTGACGCTGATAGATAAGCGCGGGCCGCTCGCCTGCACGGGAGAGGGCATGGATAAGGGCACCTACCGATGGAAATACGAGGCAGAGATGCTGACATTTACCAAAGCGGACGATAAGTGCCCGGGTCGCTCAGCGGCGCTCCCCTCGCAGCCGTGGAAGCGGAAGAAGTGAGGGTCCGCGGGCGGGTTTTCATTTTCCGCCTGGAGGTGTTGGCTCCAAGTCAGCACCACCTGCGATAGCAGGTGGTACTGACTTAATCCAAGCGCGACGCCCCACTTTTGAAGCAAAAGCCTCGTTGTATTCACAGATCTCTTGAAATACATCAATCGGAACCGTCATCTTCGTCGCCCACTCGGCGCAGGCTGTTGTGATTAGTGTACCGACCAACGTCCCTGCCCTGGCGCTCGCCGGCATCCTGATCATAACGGAAGTGAATTCCTCCGAACACCCGCGCATCGGACACGTCATCGATGATGTCCCTCAGGTCTTCGTACTGGATGACGATCCCTGGCGCATTCGGATGCGATACCGTAACCAAATGACGTCTGCCGTAAGCTCTCTCCAGAACCTCGATCGCCGCGCCAGTTCCCGCCCCATGTGCCGAAGGATAACCTGGGAAACAAGGGGTTAGGATGAAGGGCGTAAACGCACCCGCAACCGTATTCAAATTGCCGTCTTCGTCGCCGCGCGGGATCGCGGTGACAGGCCGCCAGGTCCTGTAGAAATATTTGCTGTCAAACACGGTGATGAAGGCGTCGCTTATCGACATGTTCATCACGGCAGCAATGCGGGCCGTACGAGTAATCTCGTCATTGCGAGTGCTCGCAATTTGACGCAGCGCGGAGTTCCAGCCGATATGAGCATGCAGCACTGAGTAGAGTTGTGCAGCATCGGCGCGATCCTGCGGCCGCAGAGAGCTGCTGATATCGCCGACGGCGTGCACTTCGTTGAAGTCGCGCGCGTATGTGCCGCTGGTGAGCTTGGGTGGGGGATCTGCGCGGAATTGAGAAGAGCTTTCAATCCCGAAAGGCTTTACATTGGGCCAATGCTTGAACGCGCCGCCTCCTGCGGGACAGCCCGCCGTCGTTTGCCATTCGTAAGGATCGACGTTAGGTGGTGTATGAAACGCCGGAGGTGCCGAACCGTCGTTTGTCCGGTTCGCCACCATCGCGACTGCTGCGGCCTCACCAACAGCGATGCCGTCGTTTTTCGCAGGTCCGTCTGGGATGGTCGCGAGCGAGTCTGCTCGTTTTTGATCCAGCGTCGCACCCTGAGCGGGGAACAAGGCTTTCAACACACCGTGGGCCGCCGCGACTGCGGCCGCTTCTGTCGAGGCTCCCGGTGCAGCGCCAATCGTTCCGAGATATGGTTCGTATTCGCCGGTAATTGCATTGACTGCCTCAAACACGGCGACTTGTACCGTCGCCATAAACCGAGCCGCTGGGAAGGGGGGTTGAGCGCCGATCGTT